>JANMEM010000191.1:0-6998 GCA_031376985.1 Hyphomicrobiales bacterium | reverse complement strand
TGAAAGCAGGAAAGGGCATGGATGTGCGGCCACATCCGCACATTGGTCTCTCTACGGTGTCGTGGTTGTTTGACGGTGTGATCCAGCACAAGGACAGTCTGGGATTTGATCAGCCGATAAAGCCCGGCGAACTGAACTGGATGACGGCGGGCAAGGGGATTGTACATTCCGAACGTTCGCCTGCGCCAGAACGTTTTTCGGATTCACAACTGTATGGCATTCAGAGCTGGGTGGCTTTGCCCAAGAAGCACGAAGAAGCGGCTCCCGGCTTTGAACATGTCGCGGACGCTGAGCTGCCTGTTTTACAGGACGGGAAACGAATGGTGCGGGTGATTGCGGGCTCGATGTTTGGCGCGAAATCGCCTGTGAAAACCCATTCGGACTTGTTCTATGGCGACGTCACATTGCAACCCGGTGGCAGTATTCCTTTACCAGTGGAGCACATAGAGCGCGGCGTATATATCGTGGAAGGTTCAGTCGAGGTTGCAGGAGACGTGTTTGATGCGGGTCGTTTGCTGGTATTCCATCACAAGGACCCGATTGTGATTTCATCTCAACACGGTGCGCGATTCATGATGCTTGGGGGAGAGCCAATGGACGGCCCACGCTTTATCTGGTGGAACTTTGTAGCTTCAACTCAGGAACGTATTGATGCTGCAAAGGACGATTGGGCACGGGCGAAGTTTGACATTGTACCGGGCGACGAAAAAGAATTTATCCCGTTGCCGACTTAATTCCCCAACATGATGTCGCGTTCTTCGCCTGCGATGATTTTGAATTTGGCGGTCAAAATCTCGCCGTTGACGTGGGCTTCTGCCAAATAGGTTCCGGGTTTGAGTGCCAACTTTTGGGTGATGCCCGCGAGTGATGTAATCTTGATTCCATCAATCGGGCGCACTTCCCATGACACTTTCGCATCAGGTGCGCCTACGAAATTCAACCGCGCAATCCCGGCTTGATGATTGACTTCGATAGCGCTCATTTTGCCGGGGCGAATGCGAACATCGGTTACGGCAATGGCATTGCCTTCGCCCATGCGGCTTTCAACGCGGTACAATCCCGCGGGCAGTTTCAGCAATTCGCCAACGTGTTCTGAGTGCGTGATGAGTTTGCCTTTTTCCGGACCTGACAGGGAATAGACCAAAGTCTTCGGCTGAAAGTCATCAGACGAGAGCCCTTTGAGAGACGATAATACACGTAGGCCACCGGCGTTGAGTACAAAATTTACGGCGATGCTGTTGCCTTCCACCAGACGCACTGTTTCGCGCAGTGACACGGCACCATATTGAGCCTCGACAACATATTCGCCGGGCGGCAGGGGACTTTGCAGCTCGTTTGCCGTCGCGTCCAAAACCAATTCACCTGAGTCATTGCGCACTTGCCAGATCACATCTTTTGCAATGTGCAGGCTCATCGTTGTGAGACGTGCAGACAGGGCCAGGCTTTCCTTGCCGGGCTCCACCATGCTGATGGAAACTTCGTGGGCGGTGTCACTGGCGATGGATTGTGTAGCTTCGACGTCTGTATCGTCAATAATCGGCGCAGCAGTGAGCGCAGGGTGTGCAGCACTTGCAAACAAGACCACCGCCAGCGCGCATGTCGTTAAACTGCGCTGCTTGCGGTGTGTTGTCGATGGACGGGTGCTGACGCCCATACGATTGTCCCCTTGTCTAACTCTCCCCCAGCTCTCCGGCCGGTGATTGTTAAAACCACGACAGGGGCGTTGCGGCAAGAAGATGCTTAATCAATGGTTAATGGCACCTGTGCAATTGAAAGCATTGCCAAGCGCGTGGCAGCCCGCCAAATAGTCGGCATGACCCATCTTAATGACAGTTCATCGCTTCTCAGCTTTTTGAAGACCCGTAAATCCGCGTCTGCCAAAGCCATGTCAGGGCCGGGGCCAGATGCGCCACAGTTGCAGGATATTCTCTCAATTGCTGTTCGCGTTCCAGATCACGGCAAACTCAATCCGTGGCGCTTTGTCATTTTTTCTGGTGATGCCCGCGCAGGTGTGGGTGATATGTTTGCCAAGCGGTTTGCTGAACTGCATCCTGACTATCCTGCTGACAGCGTCAACTTCCAGAAAGTTTTGTTCACCCGAGCGCCAGTGGTTGTGGCCGTCGTTTCGACGGCCGCTGAGCACAGCAAAATTCCGATGTGGGAACAGTTGATGTCGTCTGCAGCGGTGTGTTTCAATATGGTGCTTGCCGCGCAAGCCCATGGATTTGACGCACAATGGCAATCGGACTGGGTTGCCTATGACGACGGCGCCAAGTTGGCGATGGGCATCACGCCCCATGAAAAAGTGGCAGGGCTGATTTATATCGGAACAACGACAGTGCCGCTCGAAGACCGACCAAGGCCCGACGCAAAATTACTCACGACCTATTGGGGCGCATGATGGCGATCAAGGGGGTTTTGTTCGACAAGGATGGTACGTTGATTGATGTCAACGGCACTTGGGTGCCTTTTTACAAGGCGATGTTGAAGCAGGAGCAAGGGCTGTCATCCGCTGAGGTTGAAACCAAAATGGTCGCGGCAGGTCTGGACCCGCTGACTGATACGTTCCGGGCCGGATCCACACTTGCTGGCGGAACGACGCGGCAGCTGGTTGAAGTGTGGTGGCCGGATGCGAGTGCCGCCGAACATGCCGAGATTACCCATCGTCTGGATCATGACTTCGCATCACTGGCGCTGTCACACATGACACCGCTGATGCCGCTAACGCCGGTGTTTGAAGCCTTGCAAAACCTTGGCCTAAAATTGGGTGTGGCCACGAACGATGGTGAGTTGTCTGCAAAGCGGCATATGAGTGCATTGAATGTTGATCACTTTTTTACAACCATTTTGGGAGCAGACAGCGTTGTGGTTCCAAAACCGTCGGGGCAAATGGTGCAGCTGTTTGCAAAGCGCGCCGGAATTTCGCCCTCTGAAATCGCCATGGTCGGTGACAATACCCATGACCTTGAAGAGGCGAGAAATGGCGGTGCTGGTTTGGCTATTGGTGTTCTCAGCGGCAACGCGCAGCGCCATCACCTCGAGCATCATGCTGATGTCGTACTGAACAGTATTGCCGATCTGCCAGATTTTTTCCGGAGCCGCTGATGTTCTATGACGCCGTTCGCAACTCTCATGGCCTGGCGCTTGATCCGTTCAAGGCCGTCATGGTTCCGAGGCCGATTGGTTGGATATCAACATTATCGGAGCAGGGAGTGGCCAATCTTGCACCCTACAGCTTTTTCAACGCCTTTTCGGATGGCCCGATTTATGTGGCTTTCGGTTCAGGCGGGCGAAAAGACACACTCCGTAACGTCGAGGCAACGGGCGAGTTTGCATTCAACATGGCGACCTATGATCTCCGCGACGCCATGAATGCGTCATCCGCGAATGTTGGCGCACTGGTTGATGAATTTGAACTGGCTAGCCTCTCCAAAGCGCCGTGCCAATTCATCAAGGCGCCGCGTGTGGGCGAAAGCCCGGTTTGTTTTGAATGCCGCCATTTCCAAACTGTAGCCTTGCCTGCTGACGATGGCCATGTGAATGACTGGATGGTGATCGGCCGCGTCATCGGCGTTCACATTGATGACCGCTACATTAACGACGGCCGCGTCAACACCGCAGCGATGAAACCCATCTCACGCCTCGGCTATTCCGAATATGCCACGGTTGATGACATCTGGAAGATGCGTCGGCCAGGGTAAAACCAACTCACTGCAACCATTGATTTAGTTCAATTCCTCCTGAGTCGCGGAGCGAGTCGTGAACAGGGGGCGAACGCCACAATTTCGCCATTGTGGATAACCCAGTGGAAAAATCTGTTTAATACTTGTAAATCAATAGTTTCGGCCTTCAAAAATAGCTGTTGAAAACCTGTTTAATGACTCGTTAACCATCATGGCGCAGGACTCGTTTTGCGTGAGGCCAGTTGCCTCTGGTGAAAGTGATGGACCTTATGGTTTCTTGTCTGTTGATCGATAAAAATCTGGAAGAGCGCAGCCGTATTTCCGGCCTGCTGGATCGGCTTGGTGTGAATTCTCACCAGCATTCGGACATGGAAACGGCTATCCGGTTCTGTCACGAAAACAAGCCTGACATCGTCATGCTTGAAGCGTCGGCCTTGCCTGAAGCAAAAGAGTTTATGCGCCTGGTGCGTTATCAGAGCCGCAATACCGGGCGGCCTGCGGTCATTCTCTACGCCATAGACGCAAGCGTGGCTGAAATGGGCGACAGCATTCTCAACGGTGCTTCCGAATTCATGATGGTGCCTTTTGATCTCGACCTGTTGCGCTTCAAGCTGCAACAATCCGGCATTTTGCTGGCCGTTGCTGCATAATGGTTTCTGCTTAACAAACATGGTGAACGGTTTGTTAAGGCCTGATTTCTAAAGTCCGGACGGTCTGGGATGAGTAGGTGATTAGGATGCGTTTGGAAACTGAAGCCGGTCTGGATGTGACGGTATTCGAAGCTGTGCTTGAATGTGGGCAAAGCGAAGCGCGGCAGGTGCTTGCCCGCCAACTCGTGTCATTGATTGCTGATACAGACACCCCTTTGATTGAGCGTGATCAGGTCGTTCCTGTGTTGATGAAATTGGCGGTGGATAACGATCGCACTGTGCGTGTGGCGCTGGTCGACGAATTGTCGAGTGTTGAAAATCTGAATCAGGATTTGATTTTTGCGGTGATCGCCGATGAGGATGCGATTGCCCTGCCATTTCTGGCTACTACTCCTTCCCTGAATTCGTGGCACATGCAGGCCATTCTGCGCGTCGGTGATGAAGCCCGGCAGAAAACTGTTGCTTCTCGCCATGACATTTCACCAGATGCCATTTCCTTTATCGTCAGGGCAGGGTCTGCTGCTGCAGCGGCAACGCTGTTGGGCAACTCAAAAGTGAAATTGACGCCCCCCGACTTGCACCTCATTTACACACGCCTCGGCCAATCCGGGGAGGTTGTGGACCACTTGCTGACACGGGTTGATTTGCCGCTTGATATCCGGATCATGCAGGCCAAACGCGCCGCCGTTCGGATGCGCCAAATGATGGCGGAACGGGGTTGGATGCCAGCCAACGATGCCAATGATCTTGTGGCAGACGCAGAAGAAAGCGCTGTGTTGCAAGTTCTCAAGCAATCTACCAGTGCTGAACGTAGCTTTGCTATGCAGTTTCTCGCCAGCCAGAATATGCTGACACCGTCGCTGATATTGCGTGCGGCATGCCTTGGTGAAATGGACGTTGTTGCATCTGCATTGGGTCATTTGTCTGGCCAACAGGCCGAGCGCGTGACGGGCTTGATCATGATGAAAGGTGCAGCAGGCGTAAAATCAATGCTGAACCGTTCGATGTTGCCAACGGGCTGTCACGCCATCATTTCCTGTGCCTGTGAAGTTGCGGCACAAGCCAACGAAGAAGACGTGCGGCTTGATGCCGACGGTTTTGGTCGACGCCTGCTGGAAGTGTTGATGTTGCAATTTGGCGCTCTCGGCGTGCGCGACCAAGCCAAGCTGATGGAATATGTTGGACGTTTCGCCGACGACAAAGTTCGGAAAATCGCGAAGAAGTTGAAGTCGGATATGCTGCGCGCGGCTTAAAACTTGAACTGCTCGTTCAGCACCCGTTCCGCCAGACTGTGACCCGGATCGAAGAGCATTTTTACAATGCGTTTTTTATCCTCAACAATTTCAACTTTGGCGACTTGCCGCACTTCCAGATGATCGGCAACAGCGGCGACGGGCCGTTTTTCAGCGTCGTTGATGGTGAGTGTCACTTTTGCGTTGCGCGGCAGAATGGCTCCGCGCCAACGCCTTGGCCGAAAGGCGCTGATCGGCGTCAGGGCCAGAAGGGGCGATCCAATGGGCAAAATGGGTCCATGGGCTGAGAGATTATAGGCCGTGCTGCCAACCGGTGTTGCCAACAACAACCCATCGCAGATCAATTCGGCCAAACGCTCTTTTCCATCTATGTGAATGGCAATTTTGGCGGCCTGGTGTCTTTGCCGCAGCAATGACACTTCATTGAAGGCAATGCCGGAATGCTTTTTTCCCGCCGCATCAATGGCCGTCATTTTCAGCGGATGAATGGTGGTGAGTTCGGCGGCCTCGAGGCGCTGGCGCAAGTTGGTTTCCGAATAATCATTCATCAGAAAACCAACGGTGCCACGATTCATGCCGTAAACCGGCACGCCTGACGACACCATCTTGTGCATAGTTTGCAGCATGTGACCATCGCCGCCCAAAGCTACAACAACCTCGGCTTTCGCGATTTCGGCATTGCCATAGAGCTTTGTCAAACGGTTGAGGGCGCGTTTGGCGGCGGGTGCGTCTGAGGCGAGGAAGGCGATGTGGTTGAAGTTCATGCCGCTTTGGTCACGTTGACAGGTTGGATTTCACGCTACATGGAAGGCCATGATGTTCAAAATGATTTTTAGGTTAGATGTGAATGCGTAGTCTGGTTCTGTGCAATACCTGCCGCTTTCCTGATGGCACCAAGTTCGCCGAGGATGGTCGCACGGGTGGGCAAACCTTGATAGCCGAACTGCGATTGGAGTTGGCAGCGCAGGGTCGCAGTGATGTTGATGTTGTCGAACAGACTTGCCTTTGGAACTGTACACAGAGTTGCAGCGTAGTTATTCGCGATACGGAACGGTTTTCTTATATCACGGGAAAACATGCGGCGACGCGCGACCAGGCGACGGCGATCTTGCAATGGTTTGATGCCCATGGTGCCACGGAAACGGGTGAAGTGCCGTTCCGTCAGTGGCCAGATGCCATGCGCGGCCATTTCATTGCGCGAATTCCTCCGGTCGCTAAATGACGGTTACGCTGGTTTTAGGTGGAGCGCGGTCCGGTAAATCACGGCTGGCTGAGAGTTTCGCCCGTGGTGAGAAGCACTATATCGCAACAGCCCAAGCCTATGATGACGAGATGCGTGAGCGCATTGCCAAACATCAATCACAGCGCGGTGAGGGATGGGTGACCCATGAGGAAGCATTAGCCTTGCCGCT
>JANMEM010000165.1:0-1734 GCA_031376985.1 Hyphomicrobiales bacterium | reverse complement strand
TGAAGTGATTTGGTAGTGTGCGTGCTTCGAGGCATCGCAAGGGGGCGATGCACCTCAGCATGAGGGGTAGTGTGACAGGTCTCCCACATGCTGAGGTGCCCGCCCTCTTGCAGGCCTCGAAGCACGCCCTATAGCTGCGACTTGATCGCTGCAGCCATGGCAGCCAACTCCCCATGATCCGCCATCTTTGCTGAATGCGGTTTGAGCGGCATCCCTTCCTTCATCGGCAAGACGTGGACATGCAGATGAAAAACCGTTTGTCCGCCTGCTGACTCATTGTATTGCCGGATTTGGAAACCATCTGCGCTGGTTGCCTGGACGGTGGCGGCGGCTACTTTTTGGACTGTGGCCATCAGGTGTGCCAGCGTGGCGGGGTCAGCGTCCAGCAATCCGCATGATGGGGCTTTTGGGATGACGAGGCAGTGGCCTTCGACTTGCGGCATGACGTCCATGAAGGCGAGAGTGTGGTCGTCGTCGTAGATTTTGTGACAGGGGATTTCGCCGCGAAGGATTTTGGCGAAGATGTTTTGTGGGTCGTAGGTCATGGTGTCCTTTATTCGAGCTTCTGCCCGAGCTTTCCTGCCAAATCCTGGATCAACTGCCACGCGACCCGTCCTGATCTGGCGCCGCGGGTGACGCTCCATTCGATTGCTGCTGCATGGAGTTTTTCTGTGGTGATCTTCAAGGCGTAAAACGATGCGTAGCTGTCGATCATTTCAAAGAACTCATCCTGCGAGCAATTGTGAAAACCCAGCCACAGCCCAAAGCGATCTGACAGCGACACTTTTTCCTGTACGGCTTCTGACGGATTGATTGCTGTTGAGCGTTCGTTTTCGATCATGTCCCTAGGCAAGAGGTGCCTGCGGTTTGATGTGGCGTAGAAAATGACGTTGGGGGGGCGGCCCTCAAGGCCACCATCGAGGGCGGCTTTCAGGGACTTGTATGATGTGTCCTGATTGTCGAAGGATAGATCATCGCAGAAAATGATGAAGCGATATTCAGGGTGGCCGCGCAACATCGCTGTGAGCTGTGGAAGACTGTTGATGTCTTCGCGATGAATTTCAACAATTTTAAGTGTGCCGCCCACTTCAATATTCACGACGGCTTGCGCGGCTTTGACCAGAGAAGACTTGCCCATGCCGCGTGCACCCCAGAGCAGCGCATTGTTGGCGGAGAGTCCTTTGGCGAAGCGCCGCGTGTTTGCCAACAGTTCGTCACGCGTCAGGTCAATGCCTTTGAGCAGAGACATATCAACGCGGTTAACAAGGGCTATGGCGTCCAGTCCCGGAGGGGTTGAACGCCAGAGGAAAGCCTCGTGTTTTGCCATATCAGCGGAGGCTGGCGGGGGCGGGGCCAGACGTTCGAGCGCCTCAGCAATGCGTGATAACAGGGAGTTGTCCACAATGTTCGTCATAACCTGTTCCAAAGGCTGGTTTTTTCGTGCCTTGCAATGACCTATTGCATCGTTATATCTAGCGCAAGTTTTTAACCTGTTCGCCGGCGTGATCCGGCTGGAGACGTCCTTTATGTTTATTGCTCAAGCAGCTGCACCCGGTGCTGGCGACCTCATTGGAATGGTGATGCCGCTGGTGCTGATCATGGGTGTGTTTTATTTCCTGTTGATCCGTCCACAGCAGAAAAAAGCGAGGGAACAGCAAGAGACACTATCAAAAATTTCAAAGGGCGACACTGTGATTACGCACGGTGGACTGATTGGCAAAGTGACCAAGGTTG
>JANMEM010000138.1:0-12785 GCA_031376985.1 Hyphomicrobiales bacterium | reverse complement strand
CATAGCCCCCGTACTTTCCGCCATTGACGCGGATATTGAAAACAGCATTGCCAGCCTGTGCGAAGTGCTGCGCTTTGCCTCCATTGCCACTGACCCTGCCTATGATGCAGACTGTCTTAAAGCAGCTGAGTGGATGGTGGACTATTTCAAACGCATGGGCTTTTCGGCTCGGACCTACCCCACCACGGGCCAGCCTGTGGTGATTGCGGAATACGTTCCAGTTGCACATGCAAAACGCCAAATCCCTCACATCCTGTTCTATGGTCACTACGACGTGCAACCAGCTGTTCCCTTGAACCTCTGGCACAGCCCGCCGTTTGAACCACGCCGGGGCAAAACGGCGTCCGGCAAGCCTTGCATCTTTGCCCGTGGCGTGGCCGACGACAAGGGCCAACTCATGACTTTTACCGAAGCCACACGGCAGTGGCTTGCGGTTCACGGTGAACTGCCTTTTCGTTTGACGGTGGTGATTGAAGGCGACGAGGAAGGCGACGCCACCCACATTGACCGCTTTGTGGCATCCAACAAGGACTTGCTGAAAGCTGACGTGGTGTTGATTTGCGATACAGGCATGTGGGAGGATGATCGCCCGTCCATTGTCACATCGCTGCGCGGTTGCGCCTCGGACGAGGTGGAAATTACGGGTCCACGTCTCGATTTGCATTCGGGCTATTATGGCGGTGCAGCGCTGAATCCGTTGCGGGTGCTGTCCGGCATTCTGGGTGGCATGTTTGACGGCAAGGGCCATATCACCATTCCCGGCTTCTATGACGGCGTCAAAAAACCGAGCAAATCCCAACGCGAACGCATGGCGAAAATTCCGTTCAATGCCAAAGCCTTTTTAAAACCGGTGGGATTGAAAACACCCGCAGGCGAAGCTGATTTTTCAGCGCTTGAACAAATGTGGTTGAGGCCCACGGCAGAAATCAATGGCATCTGGGGCGGCTACATGGGGCCGGGTGCCAAAACCGTCATCCCGTCCAAAGCAAATGCCAAACTCACCTTCCGTCTGGTCGCGGGGCAAAATCCGAAGAAGGTGCAAAAGGCCTTCCGCGATTTTGTGCGGAAAGCCCTGCCCGCAGGTTTCAAAGTCGCCTTCGCCAAAAAGACCGAAGCTGCCGCTGCTGTTTCTGTTGCTGACAACAGCCCATGGATCGTGGCGGCACAACGCGCCCTGAAGGCCGAATGGGGTAAATCTGCAATCATGTCCGGCGGAGGCGGATCAATCCCAGTCGTTGAGAGCTTCAAGAAACATCTGGGCCTCGACAGCATCATGATGGGCTGGGTGCGCGAAGGCGACGCCTTGCACAGTCCCAATGAAAAATACGATATCGAAGCCTATCACCGGGGAATGCGGAGTTTCGCCCGATTTATTGGGGAAGTAAAAGATTCCGGCCTTCGCCAGCATGACGTTCCAGGTTAATGCAACTCCGTCATTCCGGCCAAGGTCGGAGTATTTGTCAACTATAGTCCGTCATTCCGGCGAAGGCCGGAATCTTTGTGGGAACGGTAAGCGATGGAAGAAAAATTCCCAGCCGTTTACATTCTTGCAAACAAGCCGAATGGGGTGCTTTACATAGGTGTTACAAGCGCATTGTGGAACAGGGTCGCTTCCCACAAAGACGGAACTGTTCCAGGATTCAGCAAGAGATACAACGTGAAGCAATTGGTGTGGTATGAACACCATCATGACATGACCTCAGCAATCAAACGCGAAAAGCGATTGAAAGACTGGAAGCGCGAGTGGAAAGATAAATTGATAAATGAATTTAACCCACGGTGGCGTGATTTGCATGATCACATTGATTATATTTCAACATTGGTCGATCCCATCCTCCAAAAAGATTCCGGCCTTCGCCGGAATGACGATATGGGGTAATAATAGTTCGTCATTCCGGCGAAGGCCGGAATCTTTTTGATCATCAAGGACATGCCATGGATATCACCCCCGTACTCGCCGACGCTGACGCAAACCTTGACGCCAACATTGCGCGCCTTTTCGACTTCCTGCGTATTCCTTCCCTTTCGGCAGACCCCGCATACAAACCGCACATCATCAAAGCTGCGAACTGGATTTGCGCCGAACTGAAAGCCTTAGGCTGTGATGCCTCAGTGCGCGAAACGCCGGGCTGCCCCATGGTAGTCGCGCATTACACACCACCTGGTGCCACCGCGAAAACCCCGCACGCTCTATTCTACGGCCACTATGATGTGCAACCTGCCGACCCGCTGGACCTTTGGACTTCACCGCCCTTCGAACCCGTGCGCAAAAAAGACAAGGATGGTGTTGAACGCATGTATGGTCGTGGAACAGCCGATGACAAGGGTCAGTTAATGACCTTTGTCGAAGCAGCCCGCAGTTATATTCGCGTGCATGGCCAACTTCCCATCAAGGCCACTTTTTTGATTGAAGGCGAAGAGGAATCCGGTTCACCCTCACTGGTGCCGTTCCTCAAGGCCAATGCTGCAGAACTAAAATGTGACATCGCTTTCATCTGCGACAGCAATATGTGGGATGCGAAAACGCCCGCAATCACCACGCGCCTGCGCGGGCTTGTGCACGAGGAAGTCACAGTCAAAGGCCCTGCCCTCGATTTGCATTCCGGCCTCTATGGCGGCCCCGCCATGAACCCGATCCGCGCCCTGACGAAACTGATTTCGTTGATCCACGACAAAAATGGCAAAGTAACAATCCCGACATTTTACGATGGCGTATCCGACTTGCCTGCTGCCACCAAGAAGCAATGGAAGGGTCTCAAATTCTCAGAAAAGAAATTCCTCGGTGAAGTGGGTTTGAAATCCGCTGGCGGCGAGAAGGGCAAAACTGTGCTCGAACAAATCTGGGCGAGGCCTACCGCCGAGGTGAACGGTATGTGGGGCGGCTATCTGGGTGCTGGCACCAAAACCGTTATCCCGTCGGAAGCCCATGCCAAATTCACCTTCCGGCTTGTCGGCAAACAACAACCTCAGAAAGTGCTGAAAGCCTTCCAGGCTTTTGCCAAAAAACATATGACCGGAGACGCCAAAATCAGTTTCTCCGGTAAAGGAGGCGGCAGCCCTGCCACCGAAATTGCAGAGGCCAATCCCTATATCCAGAAATCTGCACAGGCCCTGAAAGAAGAATGGAAGCGCGACACTGTTTTGATGGGCTCTGGTGGCTCCATTCCCATCGTGCGCTATTTCAAGGACGTGCTGAAAATGGATTCTGTGCTGGTGGGCTTTGGCCTGAACGACGACGCTATTCACAGCCCGAATGAGAAATACAATGTCTCCTCCTTCGCCCACGGCATCCGCTCATGGGTCCGCATAATCGATGCAATGTCAAAATGAGCTTTGATCCCGTTGCAGCACTGGTCGCCTATCACGCAGCGCTTGATGCCCATGACGTGGACAAGGTGGAAACGCTGATGGCCGCAAACGCCACTTATGAGTCAGAAGGCATAGGTCTGGTTGAAGGGCGAGACGCTATCACCTCGGCCATGCGGAAATATTTTGCCGGGCACAGTGATCACAAGGCGTGGGATGATCAGGTTGAAGCCACTGGCCCACATTCCGCCCGGGCGCAGTGGCAAGTCAAAGCCACGACAAAAGCAACGGGCGAACAATTTCACCGCAGCGGATTGGAAGACGTGACGTTTGATGATCAGGGTCTGGTCATGACGGTGAAGGTAACGGACGGGAAATAGAGTGTGATGGCACTTGCTATTGTTGGCGGTTGCGCTGGCCACAGCCGCCGCCTTGAAACTCTGAAAGTTTCCGGAACACGCCGGGCAACAGGGCTGACAGCGGATTGACCTGGGTTTTTGGCTGTTGGATTGTGCCGCCCATTGCAAAGGTCACGGCAAACAGCCCTTCACCTTTTCCACCCGTCAAAATCTGTCCAATCAGCGGAATGTCATCCAGCACACCGTTGATGCCTTGCAGCGGCACCATGGTGCCAGTTATGTCAATTGCCCCGTCAGATTTGCGGATGACGCCCTTGGCAACCCCGCCCATGTTGGGGCCGTCAAGTTCAATGCCACACAGGCGCACAAACTTGGCGTCCGTGAGAAATGGCATGCGCAATTTCTTGAAGTAAACACCATCAACGCGTGGACCGGACTTTTTTGGTCTTCCACGATTGTCCAACTCCGCCAGTGTCGCCTCGTTGCGCACGGAAAATTTGCGTATCAAAAGTTCGCCGTTGCGAATGGGAGAGCCCGGCGCATTCGCCATCAACGCATGAAATTGCAACGTGCCGCCCGCCACTTTCGAATAGAAATTCGCAGCCCGCAATGTCGATCCGCCATCCGTGCTCGCAACATTCATTTCCCGACCACCGGCCACAGGCTTCAACGAAATATTGACGGGAAAGCCACTGAGAAAACTGCCGCTGATTTCAGCCGCAGTAATTTTTCCCGCAGTGGAAGTGAAAGTCCCGCTCACATCTTTGATTTCTTCACCACGGTGCGCCGTCACAGTTTTAAAACGCGCATCAACAATAAAGTCTCCGCCCTTCGGCCCGTCTGTGCCGTCACCAGCCTTTGCCGGCGAGATCAGATTCTTGATGTAGGGCCGCGCGTCAAATGAATTTCCGGAAATCGTCAGCTTGGTCACGCCGTCAGAGGGTTCCATGCGCACAGAAAATACATCGTCCTCACTCAATCTGATTTCATCCAGGTCAATCACGCGCAAAACATTGCCAGCGCTCAAGCTGATGTTGCCCCGCACCCGCAAACCTTTGCCGTCAATTTGCAAATCCTCAATTTTCCGCCCCGACTTTGCATCATCAACATAATTGAATGTTGCTGTTGTTCCTTTGGTTGGCGCCCGCGAAAAACCCGCAGCCGCCACCTTCATATCCACGCCTGAAAGATCGGCCTCAACGGCAATCCTGCGACTGTCCTTTGACGCATTCTCGATCGCCAGTTTCACCGGCACATCCCCCGACATGTAAGCGTCAAGTCTGATGCCAAGTTTTTCACGCATCTTTTCAGTCATGGTTGTTTCAACAACAACCTTCGCCTCATCGCCGTTTCGTGGTTTGCGCCAATCTATTTTTGCGGCAACCCCGTTCAATTTGGCAGGGCCCGAAACGGCGAGCGTGTCTTTGGACAGATCAATGGCAAAGTCGCCGTCAGATAGATCAATGCCCGGCAAAATGCCGTTTACAGAAGCGCCAGACAGGCTGACCTCCTGTGTAATCGTGACACGGTCGCGTGGCACATCCTTGATGAGCGGCAACTTCAAATTGATGACTGCCCGGGCCTTGCCTTCGATCTTGGGAAGTTTGGAAAGATCGTCTTTCACAACATTCAAATCCGGCAAGGACGCAAATTCCAGCAATTCCTGAATGCCGCCTTGAATATCAAACTTGAAAGCCCCCGGAACAGCACCCGACAAAAGATCAGTCGCATCAAATCGCCCCTGCGCCAAATTCAAATTCCGCCCCGAAGGCAGCGTCACAAAACCCTTGTCAATATCCAGACCAAATACGCCCGCGTTTAGCACAGCATTGCCGCGCGCGCCCTGCAAAACCGGCAGGTTTTTGAAATAGCGTGTATTGACGTTGCGCATATCAAACGTCAGGCTGACAGCGTCTGGCGGCAAGACCTTGTCCCGTTGTGCCTTGGCCAAGACATTGGGTGCCATATTGACTTCAAACACTCCTTCACCAATGGTTCCCGACACAACGTTCTCATTGATCCAGCCGCGCGTCTTCGGTGCCAAAATGGGCGGCCACAATTTTTTCAACAACGCTGCATCAACATCCCGCAACCGACCGGCTGCCTGAATGCCCGGAGACTCTTCACCGCCGGTAATTTCACCGCGCAGGCGCACGCCAGTGGCACCCGCCAACACCACCAAGTCTTCAATATCAACTTTCTGGTCCTCAACTGCAAAGCTGCCTTTGAATGCAACTTTATCAATAAACACCGGGTCTTTGACGGTGCCTTGCGCATCCACACTCACATTCGCAGCCGCAAGATCAACACCGTAAGACGTCACCCGACCATCAGGGGTGCGGTTCGGCGTAATTGTTCCGGTAAGATCGGCCCGTGACCCGCCGATCAACAATGATGATTCAAGAATTTCGAACGGCATGCCACTGCCCGCCTGCCGCACCCGCAACGTACCTTCATCAATCAAAATAGGTTTGGCCAGATATTCCGGCAGGCTCACCTGCCCCGCCGCAGCAAAAATCTGCCCGTCTAGTTTGGTCAATTGGCCGCTTTCCTCAGCTTCAATCTGAAAGTTGCCAGACAGCGGCGTGTTCAACCGCGCAAATTGGGAAAGGGCGTAGATGTTATTGGCCACATTGGCGGGCACCAGATGGTCAATGGCAACATTGGCCGTAAAATTCTTCTGCTCTTTCCGGTAGGTGATTGAAGCTTCGAGTCTCCAAGGCTCAGCACCGCTGGCCACGTCCGCCTTCGCCGCCAACACGAAGCCAGAAGCCACCCGGCGGAATGCCAGGTCAGCTCGTGGTGCCAACCAGGTCGCATCATTGGCCTCGTCATACAATCGAAGCGTCCCCCGCGAAAGCCGCACTTCCTCCAGTTTCGACAATGAGCCTTGCGTTCCACTGCCATCCAGCAATTCCAGAATTTTCGCCCCTGATACAAGCGAACTGGGTGCGGCGGCAGTTTCGCCGCTCACGTCGGTTTTGCCTCCGGCCGCCGCGGCTGAACTGTCTTGTTCCAGCACAATTTCCGTCGTTGCATCATCAGCATCATTGGCAATGCCCAATTGCATGCTGCCATCGAGATTACGGCGGATGTTGATACGGGGGCCAATCAGGTCCAGCGACTGAATGCTGATGACGCCGCGCAACAAATTCGCCATTTCAAGCGCAACGCCTGCCTTCGGCGCACTGGCTATGGTGTCGCCTTCACTGTCCCTGAGAACGAGGTTGCGCACGCGCACATTGGGCGTTCCGGTTTCAGTGTCGAGTTCAAGTTCGGTTTCGCCGAGTGAAATCTTGAAGCCGGGCAATTGGGTGTTGATGGCCTGCTCAATGGATTTACCCATGAAAGCCAAGGAAATAGGTCCTTGGTTCAAGCGCCAATAGAATGCAGCGCCGCAGATTATGAGCAATCCCATAACCCACAGCAGGCTGAACACTGCAGTTCTGATGGGTCTCCGCCGAACTTGCCTAATTTGCTTCATCTCCAATGAGACTCACACCGTCTCGAGACTGTCATCAATAGCCTCCCAAAGGACTGCTTTCCAAGGCCTTAAGGCCAGCAAAGCATGTCGAATCCATGGCAGTCTCACGGTTGTTCACACCGCCACAATTCGACCATGACAAGTCGTCACGAAGCAACTAGGGTGATTTTCGGTTTCAGGGGGATGCTGTGTGCAAGGCACAGCAGAGATTGTGTCAATGTTTTTCAGCCGCAAAAAGAAAAAGCCTGCCCAACCGCCGCGAGGCACGCTCAATGCGCCTGAGCCGTCGTTCCTGGGCCGCAACTGCATGTTTGAAGGCAACATCACATGCGACGGCGAATTGCATATCGATGGAACTGTGCGCGGCACAGTGCAAGCTGGCATGTGCGTGATTGACGAGGCGGGCGTCGTCCACGGCTCAGTGACGGGCGACGTCATCCACGTCCGGGGTCGCGTCCTTGGCCCCATTCAGGCATCCAGCGTGTTCATTCACGCTGGCGCCCATGTGGAAGGCGAAGTTTTCAACAACACAATCAGCATCGAAAACGGTGCCTATGTCTATGGTTCGATCCGCCACAACACGGCACCGTCACCATCTCCGCTGAATGCGCAAAAGCCACTTTCCGCCACAAAGTCCGAAAGTCAAAACAGCCTGCGAGTCGTTTCCAACAGGAAGTGATACAAGTGGAAATGTTGGCGGCAGCTTGTACTTCGTTCTCATAAACCGTCATTCCAAACGCGCACGTAGCGCAGCGAAGTAAGCGATTTGGAACCCCGCTATCAGCCAAAAGCGGGCTTCCAAATCACTCGTTCCGCTTTGCTACACTCCTGTTTGGAATGACGGGGTTATGGGCGATTAGATTAAAGACAAGCCCCCACGCCCTACTCAATATCCTCAACAACATCCGCACCACCACCATAAACCCGGTGCGCGAGTGACGATTGTATGAAGTCATCCAGATCACCATCAAGCACCGCCCCGGGATTTGTGCTGGTGTGCCCGGTGCGCAGGTCCTTGATCAGTTGGTAGGGCTGCAACACGTAAGAACGGATCTGGTGACCCCAGCCAATGTCTGTTTTCTTTGCATTGGCAGCGTCAACTTTTTCCTGCTTTTTCTGCAGTTCCATTTCGTAAATTCGCGCCTTCAGCATTTTCATGGCAGTGGCACGGTTCTTGTGTTGTGAACGTTCAGCCTGACACGCCACGATGATGTTCGTCGGCACGTGCGTAATGCGCACGGCGGAGTCAGTGGTATTGACGTGCTGGCCACCCGCACCCGATGCGCGATAGGTATCGATCTTCAAATCGCTTTCGAGAATTTCGACAACGATGTTGTCATCAATCACCGGATAGGCCCAGGCCGAGCAGAACGAGGTGTGCCGTCGTGCATTCGAGTCATAGGGCGAAATCCGCACCAGCCGATGCACGCCACTTTCAGTTTTCAGCTTGCCATAGGCATTGTGACCCTTGATCTGCAGCGTACAGGACTTGATCCCCGCCTCTTCGCCGTCATGCATGTCCAGCACTTCGACTTTGTATTTGTTCTTGTTGGCCCAGCGCACATACATGCGCATCAAAATCGAAGCCCAGTCCTGGCTTTCAGTTCCACCGGCGCCAGCGTTGATTTGCAGGAAGCTGTCATTGGCATCAGCTTCGCCGGACAACAAAGCATCAAGCTCAGCCGCCGCCACTTCACCTTTGACAGCCTCAATAGCTTTTTCAGCTTCAACCACAATGGCGGCGTCACCCTCCGCTTCCCCCATTTCGATCAGCTCTCTGCTGTCGGCAATGGTCTGCTGGATGCGCCGGATGGAACCGATACGATTTTCGAGATCTTGACGGCGGCGCATCATTTCCTGCGCCTTTTGCGGATCATTCCAAAGTGTCGGGTCTTCAGCCTTGGCGTTCAGTTCTGCCAGATCACGGATGGACTGATCCCAGTCAAAGATGCCTCCGCAGCAGACTGACGGACTGTTCAATTTCTTCGATAAGCTTGATGATTTCAGCGCGCATGATATGTCCGGTTCAGGTTTAAAAGATGTTCGCTCAATAGAGGCCGCCACCCTGTTCCGTCAACCCGCCAGCAGGCACTGCCTTCTTGGCAGCGGGAACAAGGACCAGACCCTCACCCTTTTTACCCACCACTGCGGCACCTCCATCAGCGGTCTGGCCAATGGTGCGGGTGTTTTCCGGCGGCTCATCACCAGGCTTGAAGGCTTCAAGAATGGTTCCAGTTTCACCAAAAATCGCACGCTTGCCATTTGCGGCATTGATGGGAATGAGTTCAATGGCGCGGGGCACATGAAACGGAATGGCTGGTTGGTCCTTTAAAGCCAGCTTCATAAAATCAGCCACGATAGGTGCCGCCAATTCACCGCCTGTACGTTTCTTGCCCATGGGCTTCGGGTTGTCATAACCCACATAAACCCCAACCGTCATGTTGGGCGTATAGCCCACAAACCACGCATCCCGCTCGTCATTGCTTGTACCGGTTTTACCCGCAACGGGTTTCCCGACGACCAGCACTTTTTTACCCGTCCCGCGCTGTACGACGCCTTCAAGCATCGACGTAATCTGATAGGCCGTATAGGGATTCATCACCTGTTCGCGCACATCAATGAATTCAGGTTCCACCATGCCGTCAACATAAACGCCAGCCTCGCAGGCCGAGCAGTCACGCTTGTCATGCTTGAATATCGTCTTGCCACGACGGTCCTGAATACGGTCGATCAATGTCGCCGATATCTTTTTGCCGCCATTGGCAAACATGCTGTAGGCCGTGGTCATGCGCAGCAACGTCGTTTCGGAAGCCCCCAGCGAATTTGCCAAATGCCTTGGCATCTGGTCGTAAATTCCAAGCCGCTGCGCAAGGTCGGCAATCTTGGTCATGCCAAGGTCATCAGCCAAACGCACGGTCATGGTGTTGCGCGACTGTTCAATGCCGCGCCGCAGCGTCGAAGGACCACCAAATTTCTCCGTGTAGTTTTTTGGCTTCCAGATTTTACCGTTAGACAGTTTGATCGACAACGGCGCATCAAGAACCACAGACGAGGGGGTATAGCCGTTGTCGAGTGCAGCAGCATAGACGATGGGTTTGAATGATGATCCCGGCTGACGCATGGCTTGTGTTGCGCGATTGAACTGCGACCCTGAATACGAGAAGCCGCCAACCATAGCCAGCACACGACCCGAATGCGGGTCCATGGCCACAAGCGCGCCTTCGACATCAGGTATTTGCACCAGATGCCATTGCTGCGCATTGGCCGATGGTGCCACATAGACAATATCTCCAACGTTCAAAACCTGCGAAGCTTTGGTCACGGTTTTTCCAAGCTTGGTGCCATCAACATAGGCCACCGCCCACGACATCAACTCCACGGGAATGTTTCCGGTCTCGCGTTCATCACTCATGGCGCCGCTTGGCAATTTCGGCGGCTGCAAACCAATTTGGGCTGCCTTTTCATCAACAGCGGTCACAATGGCAATCCGCCACGGCGCAACATCGTCTGATACTTTTATGCTTTCCATGTGCTTGGCCCAATCGCCGCCCGCAAGGTCCACATGTTTGACGGGCCCGCGAAAACCGCGCTTGCGATCAAACTCGATCAGTCCCCGTGCCAGCGCCTGCCGCGCAAAAATCTGCAACTTGGGTTCCAGCGTGGTGCGCACGGAATAGCCACCCTTGCCCAGCGCTTCCTTGCCATAAAGTACCACGAGGTCACGTCGCACTTCCTCGGCAAAACCTTCAGCTGCAAACAGCTTTGCTCCAAAGGGCCGGGGGGAGACTGAAAGCGGCTTGGCTTGCGCGTCCTTCATCTCGGCTTCGGTAATGTAACCATTTTCCTGCATTTGCAGCAGCACCCAGTTGCGCCGCTCGGTGGCGCGTTTGGTGTTGCGGAAAGGATGATAATTGTTTGGCCCCTTCGGCAAGGCCGCAAGATAAGCCATCTCTTCGATGTTCAACTCATCCAGCGATTTGCCGAAATAATTCAGTGAGGCAGCAGCGATCCCATATGAATTCAAACCCAGAAAAATTTCATTGAGATAGAGTTCAAGGATCTGATCTTTGGAAAAGGCACTTTCAATGCGCTGAACGATCAAGGCTTCCTTCAGCTTGCGCGTCAGCGTTTGTTCATTGCTCAACAGAAAGTTTTTGGCCACCTGCTGGGTAATGGTCGAAGCACCCACAATCGTGCCGTGCTGTCCCATGACCTTGATCTGAATATAGCGAAGGCCTGCAGCGGCAATCCCGCGCCAATCGAGGCCCGCATGTTGATAAAACGTTTTGTCTTCTGCCGCGAGATAGGCCTGCACCAGCTTTTTCGGCACTTGATCTATTGGCACGAACAAACGCCGTTGCTCGGCATATTCCGCCAACAGCGACCCATCAGCCGCATGCATTCGCGTCATCACGGGTGGCTCATATGCAGCAAGTTGCTTATAGTCAGGCAAGTCCTTGGACACGTCCCAAATCACATAAAGCGCCACGCCCGCAAGACCAAGCACCACCATGAACATGACGGTGAACATCCATCCCAGAAACTTGAGCATGCGCCCGTTTTGCCTTCCCGATTCTCAACCTAATGCCTGAAATGCCTGAAATTGCCCATCGGCACAATTCCCACGCGTCACACTCAGAACTTAGGTCGGGATTATGGCTACTCAGCGGCATCCATGGCAGCGAAATGGCGGTTGATGGCCTTGCCCAAGGCTTCCGCCATTTTGCCCTGCCACACCGGGCTTTTCAGTTTCTGCTCATCATCCTTGCTGGACAAATATCCAAGCTCGATCAACACCGATGGCACGTCGGGTGATTTCAACACCACAAACCCGGCAGAGCGCAAGGGCTTACCCGTCATGGTGGTTACACCTTTCAGCTCTTCAAGGGCCCGGCGCGAAAACAGATTGGCGTGGTTTTTCGACTCGCGTTGCACCAGCTCAATCAGCACATCGGCAACCTCACCCTCTTCCTGGGCCAAGTCGATGCCTGCAATAATATCGGTCTTGTTTTCCTTGGACGCCAAAGCCTCCGCCTCTTCGTCAGACCCCGTATCCGACAGCGTGTAAAGCGTGGTGCCATTCGCAGTTTTCCCACGCACGGTATCAGCATGGATCGCGATGAACAAATCTGCACCGGCTTTCCGCGTGAAAGCCACGCGGTCGCCCAATGTCATGAATCGGTCCTCAGTCCGCGTCAGTTGCACGTCATATTGCCCGGACTTTTGCAACACAGTGGAAAGCACTTTGGCGAAAGCAAAAACCACGTCCTTTTCCTTGGTTTTGCTGGGGCTTAGTGCGCCGGGGTCCATGCCGCCATGACCGGGATCAATTACAATGACCCGTCTGCCATCCCGACGTTTTACAACAGCAACATCCCCCGGCTTTGCCGAAGGCATGATAACCGGCAAACTTGCCGTCATTTCCGGCGAGGACTGCGCTTCATCCCGCGTCTGTGCCGCTGCAAAAGCCTCGTGTGTGGTCGCCACCAGATCAATCGCAATGCGCGGCCTGGATTTGCCTTTTTTCGGCAGCAACTGTGATTGCTTGATCAAAACCGGACCGTCCGTATCAATCACGATGCGAGACTTGCCCTTTTCGACAATGCCGTAGCGCACCTGCTTGATCAGCCCTTTCG
>JANMEM010000112.1:0-5651 GCA_031376985.1 Hyphomicrobiales bacterium | reverse complement strand
TCAGCTTTTGACTTTGTCTGCGTTTTGTTTGACGGCTTCCGCGGCGTCATTGGCCAGTGATTTGGCGTCAGCAGCGGCAGCTTCTGTTGGATCGTCTGCGAGGCCCTTTTTGAAGCTCTTGATGCCCTTGGCGACGTCGCCCATCAGGTCAGAGACTTTGCCTTTGCCGCCGAACAACACCAGCACCACAACCAGCAAAATAACCCAATGCCACCAAGAAAAACCACCCATATCACTCACTCCTAAATCTGTATCTGCGCCGTTTCCAGCACTGTGAAGTCCAACTATCGCAGAAAGCCAAAGCCGCTGCAACCGCCGTTCATGTTACAACTGTGACATCCGCATTGAAGATGTGGGTGTCCTGCCCGGTCAGGGCAAGGCCGACTTCACCCATCCCGGCATAATCCGCATGAATTAACAAAAGTTGGTCATTGGCATGCAACCGCACCATGATTCGGCGCAGAACGCCAAGGTCGCGGTTTTCAACGATTGTTGCGATGGTGCCCTTGGTCAATGTGATGGCGTTGGGGGCAATCATCACCTCCACCTTCTCGCCATCCCGGAATGCATCAGCCGCCAGATTGCCAAGCGGCGTTGCCACGTGGCCTTTGGCAACGACGGCATTGAAACTGTTGTAGTTGCGGAAAAACCGCGCCACATTGCGGCTATTGGGACGGTGAATCAATTCATCCGGCAGCCCGCTTTGGGCAATGCGACCTGCCTCCATTACGTGAATTGTGTCGGCAAAGGCCAGAGCCTCATCCGGATCATGGGTGACCAGCAAAGCGGTGGCCCGTGTTTCACGGAGCAGTGCCAAAGTCTCCTCGCGCACACTCTCTTTCAATCTCTGGTCCAGACCTGAAAATGGCTCATCCAGCAACACAACTTGCGGACGGGGCACAATTGCACGGGCCAAGGCCACACGCTGTTGTTCACCGCCGGACAATGATGTGGGGTAGCGTTTGGTAGCGTGACCAAGGCCAACACGTTCCAGTGCCAAGGCGGCAACCCGCAGGGCTTCGCTGCGTTCCAGAGCATAAAGCCCGTAGGCCACGTTTTCTTCCGCCGTCATATGCGGAAACAATGCAAAGTCCTGAAACACCAGCCCAATGTTGCGCTTCTCCGGCGGCACAAAGCGCGCTGGCCCTGCAATTTCAAATTCATCCAGCAAAATTCGGCCTTGGGTGGGCCGCAAAATTCCTGCTGCAAGGCGCAACAACGTGGTTTTTCCACAACCAGAGGGGCCGAGCAGACAGGCTATCTTGCCCGAATTTGCGGCGAGATGAATGTCCGAAAGAATATGCTTGCCACGCGTGACATAGGAAACGCCTTCGAACCTCACCTGCCCGGCAAACACTGGCCCGGCCTTGCCTTTTGCAGGCAGGCGCTGGGAATTATCGGTTTGTGTGATGTCCGTCATGACAGGCATCGCATACACGAATGGGCTATTCGTGCAAACTCACGCCGCGATGACAACCCGGTTTCGGCCTTCACGCTTCGCGGCGTAGAGGGCTTGATCAGCACGCTTCAACAATTTTTCCAGCGTATCATCAGTCGCGTTCAACGATGCCACACCGACAGAAATTGTCACTGGTACCGCTTGTGCAATGCCGCATTCAAATGACTTTGAGGCCACAGAACGACGCAAACGTTCGGCGATGCGGCTTGACAACGCGGAAGCAGTGTTGGGCAAGACCATGATAAATTCTTCGCCCCCGACACGGCAGCACAGATCAACACTGCGCGTATTGGCTTTCAGGCGGACTGACAGTTCCTGCAACACCTTGTCACCAATGTCATGGCCATAGGTGTCATTGATGGCTTTGAAGAAATCCACGTCAACGGCCACAACCGACAAGGCCTTGCCGCGATTGATGTAGTGTTCGATCAGATGATTGAGATGCGTTTCGAGATAGCGGCGATTGTAGAGTCCCGTCAGGGGGTCTGTAATTGCCATTTCAATGGAAGCCTTGACGGAAGCGCGCAAGCGTTCGGTGTAGCGGTAACGCCTGACTTGCGTTGAGACACGGGCTTTCAATTCTTGCCGGTCTATGGGGCGCATCAAATAGTCATTTACACCCATATCAAGTGCACGCAACAAACCCTGCTGATTATCAGGATCAACAATGACGAGGACTGGCGTTTGACGCGTGGCTTCGGTAGATTTCAACTGAGAGCACAAGCGCAAACCGTCATAGTGTTCACTGTCAAAACTGACGATCACCAGTTCGAACGGCGTGAGACTGTTTTGCACGGCATCAATCGCGGCCTGATGGCTGCCAACATGTGTAACGCGATGCTTGTTCTCGAACGATGCGATAATGCGATCCGCCGTCGAATCACGCGGATCAACCAGCAGTATGCGCCCATCTGAATCATTGTCGCGAAGGTCTTCATAGGCAATGACGCCGATAGCGCTGCCTGTATCGGACCGCACCCGCAATTCATCTGTCAGCATTTTGAGGCGCACAAGACTCTTAATACGGCAAAACAAGGAGATGTCATTGACCGGCTTGGTCAGAATATCATCGGCACCTGCTTCCAGTCCGCGCACGCGATCTTCTGGCTGGTCAAGGGCTGTAACCATTACCACAGGAATGTGATGGGTCGCAGCATCCGCCTTGATGCGCCTGCACACTTCAATGCCATCGATTCCGGGCATCATCACATCAAGAAGCACAATATCAGGCTTGGTGCGTTGAATGGCTTCCAACGCGTCGAGGCCGTTCATGGCTGTGACGACATCAAAATATTCCGCCGTCAGCTTGGCTTCAAGCAGCCGCACGTTTGCGAGAATGTCGTCAACAACGAGAACGCGGGCTGTCATTGTTTTGTCTTTAAAAATCCATCAATGGTCTGCAAGAAGCTCATCACGGAGATGGGTTTGGAAATATAGGCTTCACAGCCACCTTCACGGATTTTCTGCTCATCACCTTTCATGGCGAAAGCAGTAACAGCAATGACGGGGATGCGGCGCAGCTGGTCATCTTCCTTGAGCCACTTTGTGACTTCAATGCCCGAGACTTCCGGCAATTGGATGTCCATGAGAATGAGATCAGGATTGTGCTTGCGCGCCATATCAAGTGCCGAAAGGCCATCACGGGTCTGAACCACGCGGTAGCCATGGGCCTCAAGCAAGTCGTTGAACAATTTCATGTTCAACTCATTGTCTTCAACCACGAGAACGGTCTTTTGCATGGGCGATACTATTCCGGAAACGTCCTGAGAATTGATCTCGTCGGGTCTGCGATAATCCATTTGAGCTCCAGAAAGATTTTCCGGGAATCTTGGGCGACGGCCTGATTCCACTTATTCTTTGGGGAGTTTTGCCCTAATAGCCGTAACCAACTCATTAAATGCCGCTACAATTCGCCCGTGGCTGGTTAACTATTGGAGAATGAGGTGCGACCTAAAACCTCACCAAACACTCAAACATCAAGTGATATCTCCCTGTTATACATGGGTTATCTGGCATCTAATGATGAGAAACTTGGGCAGTTCTGCAATCTCTCTGGCATGGGCCAAAGCGAATTGACGCAGCGCCTGTTGGAGCCGTCATTCCAGGGTTTCCTGCTGGATTTTCTGTTACAGGACGAGTCGGAGCTCTTGGCCTTCACCGCAGAACACGGCATGAAGCCCGAAACCATAATGATTGCGCGTTCAAAACTTCCCGGATTTTCCCATGATTGACCCCTTTACACAAAGCCAACTCGCAGCCTTGAAAGTGGACGCAATGCGCCCGCTGATCATTTGCGACGTCGATGATGTGGTCGTGCATTTTCTGAAGGGCTTTGACGCGATGTTGGCCCGCATAGACCATGTACTGGAAGCCAACAGTTTTGCGTTGAATGGCAATGTTGTACATTTGCACACTCGTGAAGAACTTCCGCAAGAACGAGTGGCAAAGCTTGTCGATGACTATTTCATCGAACACACCGAACATATGGAGGCCATTGACGGTGCGGTGGCCTCGCTGGTCGATTTATCAAGCGATGCTACTGTGGTGATGCTCACCAACCTGCCCCACCATGCCCGCGACAAGCGCATTCGCAATCTCATCAAGCATGGCTTGCCCTTTCCGGTGATTACAAATTCCGGCCCGAAAGGCCCGGCAATCAAGCATTTGTCTGACCGCACAACCGGGGCGAAAGTGTTTGTTGACGACAGTCCGAACTTCGTGAAGTCATCATTCGAATTTGCGCCGGAGGTGAAGATTGTGCATTTTCTCCATGATGAGCGCTTTGTAAAACTGCACCAGCCGTTTGATTTTGTATCGCACACCACGGGCAATTGGGCTGATGCGAAGCAACATATTCAAGGTTTGATTGCGTAGGTTTTCATCCCTCGCTTCTTTTCGGGCGCAATACGCGCTAAGAACATCCGGTGAACGACGAACTGCCAAGTGGTTTTTGCCGCGACTGTCTAGCTGATACGCAAGCAGAAGAGCAGCGTTGCCTGAAATGCCGCTCTCCACGCCTTCTGCGTCATGCCGAACTACACCAGCTCTCCATCGCCCATATTGACTGCGACGCTTTTTATGCTGCCGTTGAAAAACGTGACAACCCGGCCTTGGCTGATGTGCCGCTGATCGTAGGCGGTGGCACGCGGGGCGTTGTTTCCACTTGTTGCTATATCGCCCGCATTCGCGGTGTGCGCTCGGCCATGCCCATGTTCAAGGCCTTGAAACTGGCACCCGATGCTGTGGTGGTGAGGCCCGATATGGTGAAATATGCGGCGGTGGGAAAACAGGTGCGGGAGATGATGTTGTCCGTCACACCGGCAGTGCAGCCAATATCGATTGATGAAGCATTTCTAGACCTCGGTGGCACAACAAAGCTACATGGACACACGCCTGCAAAAACCTTGGCCAAACTGATCAACGACATTGTTCGGGACATTGGCATCACCGCATCCGTTGGTCTTGCCCCCAACAAATACCTCGCCAAAGTTGCCTCCGATTTGCAAAAGCCACGCGGCTTTTCCGTCATCGGCAGGGCGGAAGCGAAAACATTTCTGGCGTCCAAACCTGTTGGAACAATCTGGGGCGTCGGCAAGGCGTTTCAAGACAAGCTGAGCGGCGATGGCGTTCACCTGATCGGCCAGTTGCAAACCATGGAGCGCAATGACCTGATGGCGCGATATGGCAGCATGGGATCAAGGCTGTATTATCTTTCGCGCGGCGAGGACATGCGCAGTGTTGACACCGATGACGAGTCCAAATCCATCAGCGCGGAGACAACATTCAACACTGATATTTCTGATGTGGAAGAACTGTCTGCAATCCTGTGGCAACTCAGTGAAAAGGTGGCAAGACGTGCCAAGAAGGAAGGTGTTG
Source organism: Hyphomicrobiales bacterium (assembly GCA_031376985.1). GTDB lineage: Bacteria > Pseudomonadota > Alphaproteobacteria > Rhizobiales > Aestuariivirgaceae > Aestuariivirga. The sequence continues at coordinate 316 of JANMEM010000112.1, read as the reverse complement.
AAGGCCACACCGTGACGCTTAAAATGAAGACCAAGGATTTCAAGAGCCGGACAAGATCACTCTCCTTGCAAGACGCCACGCAATTGGCACACCGGATCTATGATGTAGCAAATCCCTTAATGTTGAAGGAAGCGACGGGAGCGGTGTTCAGACTGATTGGTGTGGGTATTTCAAATTTGCAGTCGGCAACTCATGAAGATTATCAAACCCTCGATGTGAAGCAGACGGCGCAGACCAAGGCGGAGCTGGCGGTTGATGCGATCCGGAAGAAATTTGGAAAGGACGCAGTGGAGAAAGGGTTGGGTTTGAAGAAGAG
>JANMEM010000089.1:0-4385 GCA_031376985.1 Hyphomicrobiales bacterium | reverse complement strand
GGATTCCCGCGCCGCCTTGCCGGGATCAGCAGTGGTCCATGTCAGGGTTGCCACGGGCGTTCCCCATTGGTCCTGCAGCACGTCGCCATTCTTGCTTTCTGCCAAAGGCTCCAAAGCAAGGTTTTGCAGAATGTGGTTGTTGCCCAGCTTTTGTACTTCAGGTGCTGACAACACGCGCATGAAGATCAGATACTTCTGCGGAAGGTGGAGTTGGGCTTTGGCGTTGTTGAAATACTGCAACGGTGCAATGGCAAAAACAGAAACGCCATCCACTGTTTTCGCCACACTGCTGACGGCATCGAATGTTCCGGCTTTGCTCTGCAACGTGCGCAAAGCCAGTTCAAGTGTCTGGCCGAGATAGTCCGCTGCTTTCAAATTGGAAAACATGCCGGCTTGGCCAGCGGCAAGGGTTTTGCCATCTTTGCCGACAATGAAAAAAGTGTCGTAATTTCGTTCGGTGGTTGCCACAACCCACGTTTCGCTGACCCACTGCGTATCCAGATCGTTTCTCGTCCGCTCGGCGGCGTCGTCCCACCGCGCATTGTCGATCATGATGCCCTTCAACCCGGCTTCAACCGAATTGATGGCAGAGCGTGCAGCCTGTGAACTCCGAACACGTTCCTGTTCATTCACTTTGCTGGCGATGCGATCAAGCATTTGGCTCGTCGCCCAGCTCATGGTGATTGCTGCTACCAGAAGTGGCAAACCTATGATCAGCAACAAATGCAGCTTTGTTGTATTTGCCTTCAACATCATCTCGAGTCCAAGTCACTTCCGTTCACCGGGAAGCATGGCGAGAATCAATGAAATTTCAGTTTCCAGTGATCATTCAATTCACTTCTGACAAATATATTTCTTACACTGTGACCAATCGCTTGGGTTGCATTAGGTATGTATGAATAGCGTACTCACTTCCGCCTCTGTTTCTTCCACTCTGGACGTTCCACCCGTGGGGTAGGTTCGCCTGTCTCAATCATTTTCTTCAGCGCCGCGTCATAATCCATCGTGCCGGGCTTCGGACGTTCGCCACCTGCGAAGGCAGGTTTCTTGAATTCGGGCTTTTTATGTTCGCCTTTGGCTTTATAGGGCTTGTCGCGTTTTGGCTTGTCGGGATCAACGAAGGGTGGTCGGTCTTCATAGGCGCCTCCACCTTCACGCTTCCCGAATTTTGGCTTTTCAAACTTTGGCTTTTCAAACTTTGGCTTCCCAAACTTTGGCTTGTCGAATTTAGGCTTATACTCGCGCTTTTCATGCGACGCTTCCGGCGCACCCGCCATCATCTCAATCTTCACGTCGTCATCAGCTTCATGCTTTGCAGCCGCCACAAATTTCGCCACGGCACCGTTTGCAATTTCAAACCGCGTCTCATTGTCAGTAATGCGAATGGTGCCAATATCCGGCTTCGTCACCTTGCCGCGACGGCAGATCATCGGCAGCAACCATTTTGGGTCCGCATTGTTTTTGCGGCCAATGTCCATGCGGAACCATGTAAACTCACGCGGACCAGAATCGCGATCAAACTTCTTCGACGGCTTGAAACTGTCGCCATCACGTCCCGGGCCCGGATCAAACACCTCCTCTGCCGAAGGCAATCGTGCCCGATAGATCCGCACCAGTGCTGCAGCAATGTCTTCGGGTGAGCGCGACGCCAACACCAGTCTTGCCATTTCAAGATCTTCTTCCGAAGTGGGTGCCGTCAAAATCGGATCTTTCATCATCCGCTGCTGGTCAAGTTTGCGAATATCATCCGCCTGCGGAACCCCGCTCCACACGGGCGACACGCCCGCGTTGTGAAGCAACATTTCGGCTTTCCGCTTACGGGACAGCGGCACCAGCACAACACTCACACCCTTTTTGCCTGCGCGGCCTGTGCGGCCGGAACGGTGCTGCAATACTTCGGCATCATTCGGCAAATCCGCATGGATCACCAAACCCAGATTCGGCAAATCAATGCCGCGTGCTGCAACGTCGGTTGCCACACACACCCGCGCCCGGCCATCGCGCAACGCTTGCAGGGCGTGGTTTCGTTCGCTCTGGCTGAGTTCACCAGATAGATTCACCGCTTGAAAACCACGCTCCGACAAAGTGGCATGCAAATGCTTCACATGTTCGCGGGTGTTGCAAAACACGATCGTGCTTTGTGATTCAACAAAGCGCAACACGTTGACTACCGCGTGCTCGATCTCATTGGGGGCAACGCGCATTGCACGATATTCAATGTCGGCATGGGCCCGGGTCTCGCCCAGTGTTTCAATGCGCAATGAATTTTTCTGGTAGCGCTTGGCCAGCAGGGCAATCGGCTTCGGCATGGTCGCCGAGAACAACAGCGTGCGCCGTTCTTGCGGTGTTGCCTCCAGAATGAATTCCAGGTCTTCTCGGAAACCGAGGTCCAGCATCTCATCGGCTTCATCCAGCACGACAGCTTTCAACGCCTTGATGTCGAGAACACCGCGCTCCAGATGGTCGCGCAAACGTCCGGGGGTGCCAACGACAATATGCGCACCATCGTTCAACTGGCGGCGTTCGCGCTTCGGGTCCATGCCACCAACGCAAGAAAGGATGCGTGCACCTGTGTAGAAATACAGCCACGTCAGTTCACGCTCGACCTGCATGGCAAGTTCGCGTGTCGGCGCAACGATGAGTGCTACAGGGCTGGCCTCAATCGGAAAACGGTCTGCATCACCCAGCAAAGTTTTTGCAATCGCCAAGGCATAGGCCACAGTTTTACCGGAACCTGTCTGCGCGGACACCACAAGGTCGCGTCCCTCAGCCTTTTCCTCCAGCACAGCAAGTTGCACAGGAGTCGGATCGTCGTATTTGCGTTCAGTGAGGGCGCGGGAAAGGGTCGAAACAGTCTGGGGAAAAGCCAAGGGCAGGGGTACTTATCTTTGGAGTGAGTGAAACCGCCAAACGCAACAAAAGTGCCAAAAGACGATGTGATGGCCAGCCGATACCACCAATAGTCCAAAACTGCAAAGCCGGGTTTCTATGAAAGGTTAGAGATGAATTTTGTGCCATCCATCACACCCAAACTGACTGTCATTCCGGCGAAGGCCGGAATCTGCTTGCATCAAAAAGATTCCGGCCTTCGCCGGAATGACGGACCTGACACAAACTGGTTCAATTGCCCATTCGACGCACTAAGGGATAAGAATTTCGCAACCTTTGAAGCTGTTCGCCAGCATCTGACGCGCGGCAAACCCTGCTTGCAAATCCGTGCAATTTACGAGCGCAAGCCTGAAACCTCCGGGCGGCATCGGGTGTGCTTCTCCGGCCTTGGCCTCATAATAAGTGATCTGCAAACTGGAAACGCCAGTCATGGCGCGAATGTCTGATTGCAGTTTTTGCGGAGGATGCGGCGGAACATGTCCGTGCCGTGCAAACAGCGGAACCGAATATCCCTCAACTTGGCTGTTATCGGCAAAGTCCCACACACCTTGAGCATAAAGCTTTACCAGCGCATCAAACCAGCATTGCCCGTACAAATCGCACCACTGGTCCGCAAAGCGCAAATGTATTTCGATGATATGACCGGCGATGGTTTCGAAGTTCATCATGCCAGTGTAACCCGCCATGTGACTTCGAACCCAATTTGATAAATAATAAACAAGTTCAGCACGTTGTCCGGTTTCTATAATCCAGTGCGTGAACATGCCGTCGTGCCAAGGAAAGCCGAGACTATGGCGTATCCATAATACCTCGCCATTCACGATAGCGCAGTCCGTTGAGATGTGTTCGCCACTGAATACTGGCATCCACATATGAGTGGATGGGAGCCTGGCAAATTCGGTTTTGTTGCGCACGATAGCGCTGTTCAACCCCATGCCTTTGAGGTTGATGTTCGGTTTTGCAAATACGGGAAACTTTGCAGGAATGTCTCCTGTCAAACCGCAAGGCAACCCTTGTGTCTGGGCTACCTTTGCTTTTTCATATACCCAGCGAAATTCCGGATACCATGCGAAGCTGTCAATATCATCCGTCGGCACGTTAACGTCGAGCGGACACTCCACATTTTCAAAATATTGAAACCGCCAAGGGTCGCGTTCACAAATCGGCATGGGCGGACTTTAACAGCCCACCCAAACCCTGCAATCACACTTACTTGATTTCATAAGCAATGCTGACATCAATTGACAGCGTCTGTTCGCCTTGCGCAATCGGCACTGCATCCGACGATTCAGCCCGCGCTGATTTCACCATATAGGGTGTTGGCGGCTGATAGGCGGTGCCCTCGCTCAGACTGATAATATTCCCCAAGGTGAAGCCGCCTGCAGCAGCATAGATATCGGCCTTGTGCCGTGCGTCAGCAACAGCGGCTTTGCGTGCTTCATCCAACATGGAATCCGGCTTTGACACCGAAAACGAAACGCCATTGATGGTATTGG
>JANMEM010000065.1:0-7435 GCA_031376985.1 Hyphomicrobiales bacterium | reverse complement strand
AAAGCCCAAACCGCCAAGTGATTCTGCGATGGCTTTCGCGTCACCTACGGCCTTTTCGAGTTTGGGCACTTCCTTGTAGTTGTTGATGCCGATGACAAGGGCCAGTTTGCGGGCAGCCTCTGCCGGCATGGCAAAGGCTGTGACCAGTATCAATGTCGCAAAAAACCTGCGTCGCATGGGTTCTGCCTTATGGACGGTTGACGATTTCCACCCGGCGGTTGGATGCGGCTTCGCCATCGTTCACGTCTTTCAGCGAGGTTTCGCCAAATCCGATGGCTTTCAGCCGGGCAGGATCGATGTCGTGTTTGCTGACCAGATAGGAGACGACAGAATTGGCCCGGTGTTGCGACAAGGACAAATTATATTCGTCAGAACCTTTGCTGTCGGTGTGGCCATTGATGAGAAAGCGGTATGTGCTGAGATCGCCACCCTTCAAGGCTTCGGCCAAGGTGTCGAGGGTGGGATAGGACGCTTCGTCGATATCGGCAGAATCAAAACCAAAGCTGATGGAGAAATCCAGACGTGGCAATTCGGCCTTTTCGATCGTGTCAGCGATTTTCTTGCGCTCCACGATGCCAATGGACCTGCTCAGGATAGCGTCCAGTTCTTTTTTGGTATCGCCGGTTTTTGCCACAGGTTTGATACTGCGGGTCAATTTGTGGGGCTTCAGTTTTTGCGCAATTTCTTCTGCTGTCATTGCCTCCTGCGAAAATGCAGCGTCAAGGGGGAGCGCAATCAAAGCTGATGCAAGAAAGGCGGCGGACAAATATTTGAATGTCGTCATGGCGGTGTTTCCTTCAATTCAAATTCTTCCCCGGAATACGGTAAGTTAGTCCAGCCTCCGGCAGCTGTCGAGGGCCACGGCCCGGTTGAATTGGCAATGGAAATTCACGTTCACTCTTCTATAGTGGCGGATCTGAACGGGAGTTGAACATGCGCATTGAAGCCATATCCATTGGGCGAAACCCACCGAAAGAAGTGAACGTGATCGTTGAAGTGCCGGTGGGTGGAGAGCCGATCAAGTATGAAATGGACAAGGTTGCGGGTACGCTGGTGGTAGACCGCTTTCTCTATACCTCCATGCGCTATCCCGGAAATTATGGTTTTGTGCCTCATACCTTGTCGGATGATGGCGACCCGATTGATGTCTTGATTGCCAACCAGCGCGGAATTGTGCCGGGAGCCGTGATTGCAGTTCGCCCGGTCGGGGTTTTGAAAATGCAGGATGAGGCTGGCGGCGATGAAAAAATCATTGCTGTTCCTGTGCCCCGGCTGACGCGCCGCTATGAGAATGTTCTGAATTACAAGCAACTGCCGGAAATCACCTTGCAGCAGATTGAGCATTTCTTTGCGCATTACAAGGATCTGGAAGGCGGCAAATGGGTGAAGGTGATGGGTTGGGGCGATGCCGATGAAGCCGAACAAATGATCATGGATTCAATCGCGCGGGCGCAGAAGTGATTGTGATCTCGTTTTTCAAGACTTGATATGTGGTTTTTTTCTCCCACATCTCGTCTTGTAAGAGGAGGTACTATGATGACTGAAGGTGCAAGTGCCGCGACGGCTGATACCGTTTCGGGGCAGGAATACGGTTCACGCAGCGGCTGCAAGAGCTGGAAGAAGCGGCGATGGTCCGGATTGGAAATTGCCGTGGTCGTTGGGTCGTTTGTGGTGTTTTGGCCCTTGGGCATTGCTGCCATGGTTTTGAAGCTCACCAAAGGTGAGCTGTGGCGTGGTGCAAGTGACATGGCACCACCGTGGCAAAACTGGAAACGCTCGCAGGCTGATGCACAGCAGGCGTGGTCCGGGTTCAGAGGACAGCAGACGGCAACTGGCAATGCGGCTTTTGATGATTATCGCAAGACCCAGTTGGACCGGCTCGAATTGGAGCGCCGCAAACTCGATGAGGAACGGCAGGCCTTTGCTGAGCATTTGACCAAGCTGCGTCGCGCCAAGGACCAGGAAGAGTTTGATCGCTTCATGGCCGAGCGCAACGCGCCACAGGCGTGAGTGCACATTGATAGTGGAGGCCCGGAGACGATCCGGGCCTTTATGTTTTCGTCTTTACAATTCCGGTTCTTCGCGGTTTTGCCTGTTGTCACCTTGTTCGACCGGACGCAACGTTGGTCTGCGGCCAGCAAACACAGCGGGACGTGGTGGAGGGCGAATGGCTTGAACTTGCGCTGGTGTGGACAGTGGCGCGCCGATATCACTTTCGATTACGATATCCTGATTACCGCCGATGAGAACCAGATGTTCCATCTCATCGCGGCGGACAAGCACCAGACGGCGGGTTTTATCAATTTCATAATACTCGCTGATGCCGAGTCTTGAACCCTTTCGGCCTTTGACGCTGGCTCCGAAAGCCCGGACCACGATGAGGAGCAGTATCAACAACAACAGAATGCCGACTGCTGAATAAATCAAAGTCAAATAGGGTTGGAGTGCTTCCATGGCCGATCTCCTTGTTGGCTTGATGACACGCTAAACTACTCGGGCGTGTTCGCAAACCCATATTCGCACGTGAGAGATGACGGATTCCACATTGCCGCTGGCTGACTATACTGCCATTGATTCGGGGTGGCGGAATGCAAGATGTGAATTTGTCAGGACATGGCGTGGGGCGTTCCAATAACCAGTGGTTTCGTTTGACCTTGTTGCTGGTACTGGTGGCTGGGCTTTTGGCCCTGTTTGTTTCCGCTTGGCACTTACGTGATTCACTTGAGCCTTTCGCACTCGTTCTGGGGTCTGCATTTGCAGCGTCAGGCCTTCTGGCGATTTTGGCCTGGATTGCGGGAATGTTGCAACTTGCTGGTACCACGGCTGAACGACCATTTTTTGATGCTGTTGCTGATGCGATGGGTGATGCCGCTGTGGTGACTGACGCCAAGGCGCGGGCTGTTTATGCCAATGCCGCGTTTCTGAAGCTGGCTTCGAAGGCCGGCGCATCGCGGTTGGTGGGCATGGAAGTGCTGTTCGCTGGCTATCCTGATTTTGCCGCATCGGTTTACCAATTGGCGCAATCAGCACAAGCCGGGCAGCCGATGCAGCGTGACGTGCGCGTTGCGGCAGGTTCATCAGTGCCTGGCGCACAGACTGACAGTGCACGTTGGTTGCGGCTGGCCGTGTCGCCCTTGGCAGGGGCAGGGCATGCCGGTTATTCGCTATGGCGGCTGATTGACATTACGGCAGACCGGCAACACCAGGAGTCGGCATTTTCACGGTTGCAGTTTATCATCACTTACCTTGATCATGCGCCCATGGGCTTCTTTTCAACCTTGCCAAATGGCAAAGTGGATTATGTGAATGCCACGCTTGCTGATTGGCTCGGCATTGATCTGATCGAAGCGCAAAGCGGCAACCTGATGTTGGCTGATGTTACAGGTGGCGATACGGCCGGGTTATTGACATCGCTTGATCCTGTGGCAGACGGTTTTCGCACTGAGCAGTTTGCCGTGTCACTGCCTTCGCGCAAAGCCGGGCGATTTGATGCGGAGATATTGCACCGGGCTGATTTTGACCGTGACGGGAAAGCCCTGCCCAGTCGCAGCATGGTGTTGAGACGCTCTGAACATTCAGTGGCGGGTGGTGGTGTTAGCAACGTGTTCGCGCCACAGATGTTGGGCTCGGTTCTGCCGATTGGTTTTGCCCACATTGACAAGACCTCACAAATTCAAGTTGCCAATGCTGTATTTTTGTCCATGTCGCCCAAATTGAAATTGAAGGGCATGCTGCAAATGGCCTTTGCAGAAGGCAAAGCCGGATTGCTCGAGGAGGCCGTTGCTGCCGCTTTTGCGGCGCCCGGAGAGCGAATTGAACTCGAAGTGGTTTTCAACACGCAAGAACCACGTGCCATCAAACTGCATCTGGTGAGAATGCAGGACAATGCAGAATATGTGACGGTATTTGCGCAAGACATGACAGAGAGCAAAGCACTGGAAGTGCAACTTGCTCAAAGCCAGAAAATGCAGGCGGTGGGACAACTTGCAAGTGGCATTGCCCATGACTTCAACAATGTGCTGACCCCCATCATCGGTTTTGCTGACCTGTTGTTGGCGAAAATGCGCCCGACGGATTCCGCTTTCAATGATGTGATGAGCATCAAACAGAATGCCAATCGTGCGGCAAATCTGGTGCGGCAGCTTTTGGCATTTTCCCGGAAGCAGACCATGCAGCCGAAACTTCATTCCTTGACTGAAGCCATGTCGGACCTTGGCAATCTTTTGGGCCGGGTGCTTGGCGAAAAGATTGAACTCGACATCAATCACGGGCGCGACCTTGGCTTTGTCATGGTGGACATCCACCAGTTTGAACAGGTGATCATCAATCTGGCCGTAAATGCCAGAGACGCCATGCCCCAGGGCGGAAAGCTCAGTGTACGGACTTATAATCTTGCGCCCGAACAGTTGAAGGACTTCAAGCACACACTTCTGCCTGCTGAATATGTTGTGTGTGATGTGACGGACACGGGCACTGGTATTCCGGCAGACATTGTTGAAAAAATCTGGGAACCGTTTTTTTCCACCAAAGATGTGGGCAAAGGGACTGGGCTTGGCCTATCCATGGTCTATGGCATCATCAAGCAGACCGGCGGGTTTATTTTTTGTGACAGTGTGATGGGCCAAGGGACTACATTCTCTATCATCCTGCCGCGGCACTACCCCGACCCAAAAATGATCGCCGCTTCCGCCGCCGTGAAAAATGAACCCGTAGTGCCGATACGTGAGGACTTTACCGGGCGCGGACGCATTCTTGTTGTGGAGGATGAAGATTCGGTGCGGGCCTTTGCAGTGAGGGCTTTGCAATCGCGAGGCTATACGGTGGTTGAGGCCGAGTCAGGTGAGGTGGGACTTGAAACCATCGACAATGACAAGGACGGGTTTGAGCTGATCCTCTCGGACGTTGTCATGCCGGAAATGGATGGCCCTACGATGTTGGCGGAAATCCGCAAGCGCGGAAACAAGACCAAGTTCATATTCATGTCTGGCTATGCGCAGGATGCCTTTGAACGCAACCTTGAAAACCCCGATGACTTTGGCTTTCTGCAAAAGCCATTCTCGTTGAAGCAGCTTTTGGAGAAGGTCAAAGAGAGCCTCGGGTAAAAGTAACATGCAACTAAAAGTAAAATGAATTTACAAAAATAACTTTAAGATAGAGATTTGTTGGCAATTCCCTTATGAATTGATTCGAAATAGGAACTTCAATCAAGGGTTGGTAATGTTGACGTTGGCTCTACTGGCTGGACTTTAAATGTTCTTTACAGCGGGACGCTTTGGTCCAGCCCTCAAGCTATTGATTTTTTTGTGACAGAAACGCGTCAGTTCTGCCTGGCAAGAGGGTGCGGCGACGTTCCCTCATGTTGGTAGCTGAAGCCGGATGCACCAATTCTCTCCCCAGAACAGGTGGCTCATTCAACCATGAACGACCCCTACCGTGTGCATCCGGCTTTACCTCTTGCGAGAATCCCGGCCTTCGCCGGGATGACAGTTTGGGAGAGGGCTTGATCAAATAGTCGGCGCATTGACAATGCTGCGTTCGTCACTTCCTTATTCTGCTGCCTCGGCTTTCTTGATGTCTTCGGGGATCAGGAAGCCACCGGATTGTCTGGCCCACAGGCTGGCGTAAATGCCCCGCTTCTTTTTCAGGAGCTGCGTGTGCGTTCCTTCCTCGACAATCTTGCCTTTGTCCATGACCACCAATCTGTCCATGGCTGCGATGGTTGAGAGACGATGGGCGACGGCAATGACGGTTTTGCCTTCCATCAACATGTTGAGGTTTTCCTGAATTGCAGCTTCGACTTCGGAATCCAGTGCAGAAGTGGCTTCGTCCAAAATTAAAATGGGTGCATTTTTCAGGAGGACACGGGCGATGGCGACGCGTTGGCGCTGGCCACCGGAGAGTTTGACGCCGCGCTCACCCACATGGGCTTCCAGACCGCGGCGACCATTGGGATCAACAAGGTGTGCAATGAATTCTTCGGCGTGGGCCTTTTGCGCAGCTTCGATGATTTCAGCTTCACTGGCGTCGGGGCGGCCATAGCGGATGTTGTCACGCACCGAACGGTGCAACAGGGACGTGTCTTGTGTGACCACGCCGATTGCGGCGCGGAGGGATTCCTGTGTCACCTCGGCAATGTTCTGATTGTCGATGGCAATGGAACCCGAGCCAACGTCGTAGAACCGCAGCAGCAGATTGGCGATAGTGGATTTACCCGCACCTGACCTTCCGACAAGGCCAACTTTCTCACCGGGTTGAATGGCCAGGTTCAGGCCAGCAATGATCTCGCGATCATCTTCAACACGCTTTCCATAGTTGAAGTGCAGAGTCTTGAACTCAATCTTACCATTTGTAACGATGAGGTTTTTCGATTTCGGAATGTCGATCACTGAATGGTCACGAGCGATGGTGTCAACACCGTCTTTGACCACGCCAAAGTCTTCAAACAGCGATGCGATTTCCCACAGCATCCAATGAGCCATGCCAAGCATGCGGTATACGAGGCCAACGGAAAAGGCGATAGCGCCGACTGTGATGGCGTTGCCATACCATAGCCAGACCGCCATTGCAGCGGTGCCCGACAGCAACATGGCATTGATGAGATTCAGCGCAATGTTCATTTGCGTGGAGACGCGCATGGATTTGTGCACGGCATCCAGCATCCACCCCATGCTTTCCTTGGCGTAGTCATCTTCGCGTGAGGCGTGGGCGAAGAGCTTCACCGTGGGCATGTTGGTGTAGGTGTCGACCACACGGCCCGTGACCACCGAGCGCATGTCGGCCTGGGTTTCCGATAACTTGCCGAGGCGTGGCACGAAATAGCGCATTGTCAAACCGTAGAGAAAAAGCCACACCAGCAACGGAATGGCGAGACGCCAATCATTGGCTATAAAACTTGCCACGGCTGACACAAAGAACATCGCGACCCAGGCGATCACCTGAGTGAGTTTCATGATCACATCCCGCACACCGAGGGCCGCCTGCATGACCTTGGTGGCAATGCGACCTGCAAACTCATTGTGGAAAAAGTCCATGGATTGGCGAAGCATGTATCGATGTGCCAGCCAGCGAATGCGCATGGCGAAATTACCTCGCAGGCCCTGATTTTCAATCGAGTCTGCCACCGCCGTGACCACGGGCTGAAACAACATGGCAAGCCCTGCATAGAACAGCAGCTGCCATTTGTTGTTTTCCCAAAATGTGGCGCGATCGGCTTTACCGAGAATATCCTCAAGCTGGCCGATGTATGCGAAGACGCGAACCTCAATGATCGCGAGAACAATCGACAATGCAAAGCCCACCACGAGCATGGGGAAAAAAGGCCGGGTGAAATGCCTGATAAAGCCCCATGTGGTTGTCGGCGGTTTGCCGGGCTGTTCCGCCGGAAATGAATCGACGCGCGTTTCCAGCCAATTGAAGAACCGGTTCATTTGAAAAC
>JANMEM010000550.1:0-1896 GCA_031376985.1 Hyphomicrobiales bacterium | reverse complement strand
CAACAAATCCAGTCATGAGAGAACTTCCCTGACTTTCCAATAGAGGTCCGCCACTTGTGAGAGATGCTCCCGCATGCACGTGACCGCTCGGTCTTCGTCGCTGGCTGCAATGGCTTCAAAAATTGCGGCATGGGCTTGGTATGCCACGCGGTTTTGTCCCGGAAAGTTCAACGTGACGCGGCGCTGCTCCACAAGCCAATCAATAATGGCACCGTGCAGAGTGGTATATATCGGATTGCCGGGAACCCGTGCGATGGCATAATGAAACCGGACATCGGTTTCCTCAAAACGACGGATATCGCCAATCGCATCGTGGTTTTCAGCCAATGCCTGTCTCAGCTTTTCGATGTCTTGGGCAGAGGCACGCAGTGCCGCTTCGCGCACCAGTCCAGTTTCGAACAGAATGCGCGCCTCTTGGAAGTGCCTCATTCCTTGGGCGTCCGACAGCAGGTAACGCGCACTGCCAGCCAAGGACGACACCACCGCAGCGGGCGAGGGGGCTGCGACACGGGCTCTTGCACCAGATTTGATTTCAACAAGTCCCATATTTTGCAGGTGAAACAGCGCCTCGCGTACGGCCGGGCGCCCGACGTTGAACTGCTGCATCAACTCACGTTCGGACGGCAACTCAGCGCCTTCTTCGAGTTCGTGATCGCGGATTTGGCGCTCCAGAACTTCGGATATCTGTTCATACAAACGAGTGCGCTTCAGAACATTCATTATGGTATACCTGTTATACCAGCGATGCTAAGTATATAGTCAGCCGCAGTCAACAGCCAATGAGGATCCGCTGTCTGAAAATTAAGGCAGCCCAGACATGTCCGGAGAACGAGAAGAGACTTCGCTGTTGCAAGTTCATCGCAGCAATTTACAACGTCCCTTTGGCCACATAACTTAGACCAACAAGTATCTGGCAATCCCGTTGCGGTTCTGACCTAAGCCTCAGACTGGCTCTGAACTTACAACAATGACCGCCCAAACATGGGGAACGGGGCCATCACTCCCGCCCAGAAACTGAAACTGCAATTGGCCGCGTAAATTCTTCAATCAGATCTGTTAAAAATGGGAGGATTACCTGTCACCATCTGGTGGCAATACGGCGTGTTGAAATGCGTTGTGGCAAGGGTGTGAATTGACCCGATGCTATATTCCATTCTATCGTTGTCGTGATTGTGAGGTATAGGCCATGGACGAATCTCAATACGGCACTGACGACCGAAGAGGCAACTGGGCACCAAACAAGCCGATCAGCTATGGACCGGCCCTCGCATGGCCGCCTCAACCAAAGGCGCTCCTCAAATGGCTGTTCGGCTTTCCTGGATATTTCCTGCCTTGGAATGTGTTCTATGCGATACTGGCTGTGTTGATCTGGACCTACCTCACGCCATCGTTGGAGAACTTCAAAAGCTTTTCGCTTTATTGGTCAAGCGTTGTGCTGTTGCGTAACATCATATTGGCCTTATGCGTCTATGGCGCGTGGCACATGTGGCTCTATGTCTGGCGAAAACAGGGCACGACTTTCAAATACAGCAAGCAATGGCCGAAAGACAAAGCCGAGGGTTTTCTGTTCGGCCACCAGACCTACGACAACATGTTCTACACGCTTGTCAGCGGCGTACCGATCTGGACAGCGTATGAGCTCCTGCTGCTTTGGGCTTATGCCAATGGCATTGCGCCAATGATCAGCTTTGCTGATCATCCGGTTGGTTTTATCGCATTGTTTTTCCTTGTGCCCCTCATTCACGAAGTGGGATTTTATTTTGCGCATCGCCTGTTGCATTATTCATTTCTGTATGAGGCGGCTCATAAGCTGCACCACCGCAACGTCAGCCCCGGACCATGGTCAGGTCTGTCGATGCACCCCATTGAACATGTGATCTATTTCTCGACGATCCT
>JANMEM010000214.1:0-31605 GCA_031376985.1 Hyphomicrobiales bacterium | reverse complement strand
AACAAATGACTGACCGAAGCCGAAGCACCCGCACCCGAGGTTGGCACAGCGTTCTGCTCGACCGCAATCGAACGGCTTTCAAGATCAAGCCCCGGCGAACCATCGGCGGCGCAGGAAGCAAGGAGCAAAGCAAAAGTGAGGGGAAGGAAGCGGTTCATTGAGAGTTGCATCTAGCAATCAAATGTTTCGACAACAAGGCGGTGTTGAAGGGAATGTGCGAAGTAAAATTGAGTGTTGCAGGGATGTTTGGGCAAAGAATTTACGAGTAATTTCAGAATTCTATATTCACGTCATTCCAAACGCGCACGTAGCGCAGCGAAGTAAGCGATTTGGAACCCCGCTTCTTAGCCGCAGAGTGCACAAAGAGCGGGGTTCCAAATCAGTCGTTCCGCTTCGCTACACTCCTGTTTGGAATGACGGTTCTATTGTTTGGCTGGTTGCCACACGCTCAATCTTTTTACACCCCCACAAACAAAAACGGCCCGCAGAAGCGGGCCGTTCTGTAATTCAAGCTAGGCTTGTATTAGAAGCGCCAGATGGCGATTACGTCTGCAACTGTTTGGTTGCCCGAAGTGCGGTGAATTTCAACTGGCGGACCAGCTTCGTTCGTCGCAACGTTCTTAGCTTTCGAATAAGAGGCTTCGAGACCCAAGGTCAACTGCGATACGGGGGTGTAGTACAAACCACCACCGATTGTATAGCTGTTCGAATTACCCTTGTAGTCGGTGTAGGCGCCGCCCAATTCGGCTGACACAGCATCGCTGAGCGTAAAGCCCAAGAACACCGAGGCCTTGGCATACCGATCAAAGCTGCCTGCCAAATGCTTATCTTCACCCACGCCAATGGCAAAGCCGAGACTTGCAATGTCACCGAGGGCCATGTTGGCACCGGCATTAACCGTCCAAGCAGCATCCGAAGTTGCAAGAGCGAGCGACTTTGAATCCCAGTAACCAGCATTGATGTCGAAGCCGATGGCATCGCCAGAGTACTTCATTTCACCTGCAAAGCCGAGAGCGCTCTTTGTGCCGCTGTTGGCTTCGTCTTCAATCGCAACTGCGAACGAAATCGGGCCAGAAGCATAGCTCAAGCGAACTTGTGTTGGATCGTCATGGCCAAATGCGCCACCTGTGTCGATGTAAGCGCAAGAACAACGGTTGTCGAAAGCATTGCTGGAGTTAGCCAATGAACCATCAACACCACCACCAAGCGTAAGCTCAGGAGTGATTTTCCACCAGCCCCAGACACCGTCGGTGCCGACTGAAGGGTGTGAGCGGTTGAACGAGCCTTCCGACTTGGCGAGCAAGGCGATACGAACGCCAACTTCACCAACGGCAGTATCTGTTGTGCCGACAACCTTGATGCCCGCACGAGCAACTACGTCAAACGATTTTGTTTTGGTTGATGCTTGGATGCCACCAAGAACGACTGTATTAGCAGGCTGAGGCGGGCCAATCAGAGCAACACCAAGGGCTTCTCTGTCAATGCGCGACTTGCCGCTCTTGTAAACGATACCTGAACGAACGAAGCCAGACCACTGAATGTTGGTCGAAGCTGGAACGTCGGCTGTTGGCATGACGCCAATGTTGGTGGCCTTGTTGCCGTAGAACTTGTCTTTTTCTGAGTTCAGGCCAGGAACGATGATGGCATCGGTCGAGGAAACCGACAACAGCTGATAGCCAGCTGGAACCGATGGTGTTGCTTCGAGCTGCGAAATGCGGCCGTTGAGGGCTTCGATCTGAGCCTTCAGGTCTGCGAGGTCGTTGGCTTGAGCGCTAACCGACACTGCCGCGAGAGCGGCTGTACCGAGAAGTGCAATTTTCACTGCGTTCATTTGTATTCTCCCAAATTCTTGGAGTTGCATGAGCCCCCCGATCCCCTGCAATGTTGAAGGGAAGGCAATGAGGCATTTGATTCACCTCACACACAGGCTTTGTCGCTGCTTACCCAGTTAACGTCAACCTACTTGGCCACGACATGGCCCGAATTCAGCCACATGTGGCGAAGGTGCAACAGTGTGGGCAGCTGCCGGGGTTTTACGCTGTCTTCTTAGACCATGACAGTAGCATAACGGCTGAATAAGTAGCCAAAGCCTTTTGATAATGCTAATTAATCGTTAAATTCAGGGCGCGAATGTCGCATTTTTTGAATGTCTCAAGAGCAAATTCCGTCGCCAGACTGATTAAGGGGGAAGTACCAATGTCAAAAAGTCGTCCAACGAAGTGGGCACCATGGGCATTGTTGGGAGCAGGGCTGCCATTGTTGGCAAGTTACGTCATTGGGACCGGCTCTCTTACCCAGGACATCAGAAGCCGGACCGGACAAGCACTGTCGGCCAATGAGCAAACCGCTTGGGCCAAAATTGAAAACAATGGGCGCGACTATCTCATCAGTGGCACGGCACCCAGTCAGGAAGCTCTTGATCTCGCAATTAAAACTGTTGCAGGCACTTATGGCGTCCGCACCGTTTCCAACACGGTGCAAATTGTCGAGCCCGTTAAAATGCTGGCCCCCACAGTCGAATCACTGACTGTCGCAACTGCCACCCCCGAATTAAAAGGCACTTGGCATGAGGGTGTGGCCGACCAGCTGACGGTCAAGCTCGGCGAAACTGCCTATAAACTGAATGAAAGCCCGGAACTGACTTCTATTGGCGGCAATTGGCTGCTGCGGCTGATACAGCCCTTGGCCGAAGGCAGTTACGATGTGGCAGTCGAATCATCTGACGGCAAGGTGACAATGGGTGCCGCAGCGCCGGGCAAGCTGGTGGTTGACCTGCCAGACCCTGTGGTTTTGCCCGCACCCACCGTGGAAAATTACATCGGCAACATGACGCAGCCGACATTCAAAGGCACGTGGCCGGAAGTGGCGGCGAAAGCTGTTGACAAGAATTTGCAGGTGAAAATTGGCGAAACCCTGTTTGTATTGGGCAAAAACCCTGAACTGAGCAGCGATGGTGCAGGAAACTGGCAATTGGTGCCCTCCATGCCACTGCTTGAAGGCGAATTCTCGGTGATGCCGGGAATCGTTGGTGCAGACGGCAAATGGCAGAAGGCCGACGCAGCAGCCAAAGTGGTGATCGACGTAACCCCGCCAGCAATGGCAGAAGTCGTTAAACCAGCCGCAGATGCCAAGTGGCCCTTTGCCATTGCCGGAAAATGGGCGGAGATTGCTGGCAACACACTGACAGCAGCTCTAGCAGGAGTCACTTACGCCGCAAACAAGGACGCCGCCTTGAAAACTGACGGCAAAGGCGCTTTTACCTTTGACCCCAAGGTGGAACTTCCCCCCGGTTCCTATGACATTGATCTGGCAGTGAAGGATGAAGCTGGCAATGTTTCCCACCAGAACATGGTGGCCGCCATTGTCATTCCCGAACAGGCGAAGGTGGAACCCGTCGTTCCAGCCACACCTGCTGTGGTGAATGCCGCTCCTGCAGGTGCAAAATGGCCTTACACAATTACCGGAACATGGGATGACAAACCGGGAAATACCCTGTCAGCTGCCGTTGCTGGCCGCAGTTATAAACTGGGCCGCGGAGCTGCCTTGACCAGTGATGGTAATGGAAAGTTCAGTTTCGCGCCCGCAGCAAAGTTTGCGCCCGGCAGTTATGATGTAACTTTCACCACAGTTGATCCAAAAGGTGAAGCAAAGGAGACAGTGGCCAAGGCTGCCATCGTTGTGCCAGAACCTGTCGCGGTGGTCGTCGAACCACCAGCGCCCGTGGTTGTTGAACCCCCCGCACCCGTGGTCGTCGAACCACCTGCACCCGTAGTCGTGATGCCACCTGTTGCAGCTTTGACCACAGCAGCAGCCGATGTAATTCCCGCTGGAGCAAAATGGCCCTATGCCATCACCGGCACATGGGACGAAAAACCGGGTAATAGTTTGAGTGCTTCCGTCAATGGACGAAACTATTTGTTGGGACGTGGTGCAGCCTTGACCAGCGACGGTGCGGGCAAATTCAGCTTTGCGCCATCAGCCAAATTTGAGCCCGGCAATTATGATGTGGATTTCACCACGACGGATGCCAGTGGTGCCAAACTTGTGACCACCGTTCCTGCCGCCATTGTCATTCCCAAACCGGAGGGGGTGATTCCACCGCCTTCACCGGTCATTGAAATTCCGTCACCCACCGTATTTTCCCAATTGGATTTGACGGGTGCGCCCGTCATCAAGGGCACTTGGCCCAATAGCATGGCCAATAACCTCAAAGTCACTTTGGACGGCACCACATATCGATTGGGCGTTGATGGTAACCTGAATGCCAAAGGCGGTGACTGGACGTTGCTGCCCGGCGTGGCCCTGAAAGATGGCACCTATGATGTTGTGGTGGAAGCAGCTGATGCTGCCGGCAACATGGGCATGGACGTGACCACCAATGAATTGGAAGTGGACGCCACCCAGCCGATGGCACCAACGGTCATGGCAGCAGCGAGTGACGCGCCGCCCGATCATCTGTCTGGAACATGGGACGAGGCCAATGCCAAAGCCCTGAAAGTCACGGTTCCGCAAATCAATCTGACAGCGGAACTTGGGAGTGCTGGAAGCCCGCTCAGCAGCGATGGTTCGGGCAATTGGCGCCTGAACCTCACCACACCGCTGCCCGCCGGCAAATACAATGTCATTGTCGAAACCAAGGATGATCGCGGTCGCGTGCAGTCCGATACGTCGGAAGGTGAAGTTGTCATTGTCGCCAAAGGCGAGCCCGTGCCAGCACCACCTCCAGCCTATGACTGCATTGCCGTGATGAATCGTATCGCCAACGTGTTTCCCATCCGCTTTGAATTTGACCTGACCGATATCACCAAGCCGTTTGATGTGTCTGTCAGTCAATATGCTGCCTTGCTGAAAGATTCGCGCTGCACGTCCTTGAATGTTGAAATTCAGGGCCATGCTGATTTCAGAGGCACAGAAATCTACAACATGGGACTGAGTGAGCGCCGCGCCAAGGTTATTCAAACCATGCTGAAGGATGCAGGCGTGGATGCAGCGCGCATGTCGGTCAAAGCCTTGGGTGAAAGTGATCCGCTGGACCCGGCCCTGACTGACGAAGCCCGCGTCAAGAATCGCCGTGTCGCAATCACGGTCAAGCAATAAGGGGGACTGCAATGAACGCGTTTTTCAACTGGCACGACACTTGGATTGTGGCGCAACACAATTGGTATTGGCTGCTTTTTGCATTTTGCGCCGGCATATATTTTGCCTGGCGCTCGACCCGTATTTCAACGTCCCGTGATCTCTAAGCGGACGAGAGGACAACATGCTCCATTATTTCATTGAATTGGCGGTCTGGCTTGCAGCGGCTTTCTTCGCTGGTGGCTTTTTATACACGCTTTACCACAATATGTTTGGCAATGACGTTGTTGTGGCTGCCCCGGTTGCCGCGGCAACGATCGCTCCTGCAATGCCCCGCATGGAAATGCCGCGCCCCGTGGTGGCACCTATTCCGGTCGCAGCACCTGTGATCGCTGCCGAGCCCGTTCGCATGGCCCGCATGGAACGGCCACGCGGAATCACCATGGCCCGCGATGGCAAACCTGATGATTTGCTCCGCATCAGCGGTGTGGGACCGAAGAACGAAAAAATCCTGCATTCCCTCGGCTATTTCCACTTCGACCAGATCGCCGCCTGGACACCGGAAAACGTGTCATGGGTGGATGATCACCTGAAATTCAACGGCCGCATTGACCGTGAAGAATGGATCAAGCAGTGCAAATTGCTGGCGAACGGTGATGAAGCTGAATTCGCAAGGCTTTACGGTACCGGCGGCGAAGGTGACAAAGAAGCAGGGTTACGGACAGTTCGTGGTTCGCAGCCGAAAGCCGAAGAAACATCACCCGTTGCCGCTTTGTTGTCTGCGAAGGCTGTTGCTGACGATGAAAAAGCTGCTGCTTCCGGCAAAATGCTGAAACCAAAAGGCATCAGCAAAGCCCGTGACGGCAAGGCTGACAACCTGCAACGCATCAGCGGCATTGGCCCCAAGAATGAAAGCATACTACAATCCCTAGGCTTTTTCCACTTCGACCAGATTGCAGCCTGGACGGCGACTGAAGTGAACTGGGTTGATGATCACCTGAAATTCAATGGCCGTATCAAGCGTGAAGAATGGATCAGGCAGGCCCGCTTGCTGTTTGAAGGCAAGGAAGCCGAATTCACCAAGCTGTATGGCACGGGTGGGTTGAAGAATAAAAAGGGTGACACGCAATCAGGGTCGCGCACACGCAAATAACAAGTGATCCGTGCACAGACAAAAAGCCCGGCATCGCGCCGGGTTTTTTTGTTTCGAAGCAATTAAACCCGTTCGCCTATCAAATCATATTCTTCGGCGTCGACGATCTTCACTTTCACCATGTCGCCGGGCTTCAAGTCCATGGCACCGGGAATGAACACGTTACCGTCAATCTCCGGCGCATCCCATGGAGAGCGGGCAACGGCTTCCTCATTTTCCACGTCAATTTCATCAACCAAAACGTTGATTTCACGTCCTATTTTTGCTTTTAGCACCTCAGCGGAAATCTGCTGTTGCACTTCCATGAAGCGGTCATAACGCTCGGCCTTCACAGCATCCGGTATCTGCGGCAGGCCAAGGTCATTGGCCTTTGCCCCTGAGACCGGCTCGTATTTGAAGCAGCCCGCACGTTCGATTCGCGCCTCTTTCATCCAGTCCAGCAGGAACTCAAAATCCTCATCTGTCTCACCTGGAAAGCCTACGATGAATGTCGAGCGAATGGCGATGTCCGGACAAATATTGCGCCACTTCGCCAAGCGCTCCAGCACCTTTTCCTGATTGGCCGGACGGCGCATGGACTTCAAAACCGAAGGCGAAGCATGTTGAAACGGAATATCGAGATATGGGAGAATTTTACCTTCCGCCATCAGCTCAATCACATCGTCCACATGGGGGTAGGGGTAGACATAGTGCATGCGCACCCAGGCACCGAGATCACCCAGTTCTTTGGCAAGATCATAGAACTTCGCCTTCAAATCCCGGCCACGATATTTCGACGTGGCGTATTTGATGTCGACACCATAGGCCGATGTATCCTGCGAGATCACCAGCAGTTCTTTCACGCCAGCCTTCACCAGTCGTTCTGCTTCATACAGGATTGCGGCAGCCGGGCGAGATACAAGATCGCCGCGAATGGAGGGAATGATGCAGAAGCTGCATCGGTTGTTGCAACCCTCGGAGATTTTCAGATAGGAATAATGCCGCGGCGTCAAATGCAAACCTTGCGGTGGCACCAGATCCATTTTGGGATCATGCAGAGGCGGCAGCGCGGCGTGCACGGCTCCCACAACCTGTTCATATTGATGCGGACCCGTTACCGCCAACACACCGGGATGGGCGGACTTTATGGCGTCGGCCTCAATGCCGTAGCAACCCGTGACAATGACGCGGCCGTTTTCGCTCATGGCTTCGCCAATGGCGGCCAGACTTTCTGCCTTTGCAGAGTCGAGGAATCCGCAGGTATTTACAATCACCACATCGGCATCGCCATAGCCGGGTGCGATCATGTAACCCTCAGCCCGCAACTGCGTGAGAATGCGTTCGCTATCAACAAGGTTCTTCGGGCAGCCCAGTTGGACCAGCCCCACTTTTGGTACATGTACAGTCATGGGGCGGGCCATAGACCATTTGCGAGGCGAATGAAACAGCTTGTCCGCAGCCGCAAACCGTGGCCAATTGGTTGTCACATTCACCAGGGCCCAAAATGTTCAAGAAGATTCTCATCGCCAATCGTGGCGAAATCGCCTGTCGCGTCATTAGGACAGCCCGCCGAATGGGAATAGCAACAGTCGCAGTTTACTCGGATGCTGATGCAAGATCACTGCATGTGGAAATGGCAGACGAGGCAGTGAACATTGGCCCTGCAGTGGCATCTGAGTCGTATTTGGTGATCGACAAGATTATTGCCGCCTGCAAGCAAACTGGCGCTGAAGCCGTGCATCCCGGTTACGGTTTCTTGTCTGAACGCTCCGCATTTCCCAAGGCTTTGGCAGCTGCGGGCATCGTATTCATCGGACCCAATCCACACGCCATTGACGCCATGGGCGACAAAATCGAATCCAAGAAGGCAGCAGCGGCAGCTGGCGTATCAACCGTGCCCGGTCACATGGGCATCATCAATTCAGTTGAGGAAGCTGTAGCAATTGCTGAAGGTATCGGTTACCCGGTCATGATCAAGGCCTCCGCTGGTGGCGGGGGTAAAGGCATGCGCATTGCCTTCAACGAAGCCGAATGTTGTGAGGGCTATGGACTGGCAAAGGCCGAAGCCAAGGCATCCTTTGGTGATGACCGTGTCTTCATCGAAAAATTCATTACCAACCCCCGCCACATCGAAATCCAGGTATTGGGCGACAAGCATGGCAACGTGATCTATCTGGGTGAACGCGAATGTTCGATACAGCGCCGCAACCAGAAAGTGATCGAAGAAGCGCCATCACCTCTACTGAGTGACGCAACCCGCAAATTGATGGGCGATCAGGCTGTGGCCTTGGCCAAGGCCGTGAATTACGACAGTGCGGGAACTGTGGAATTTGTGGCGGGTCAGGACCAGAGCTTTTTCTTCCTCGAAATGAATACGCGGTTGCAAGTTGAACATCCCGTCACGGAACTGATCACGGGCATTGATCTGGTCGAGCAAATGATCCTTGTTGCCTATGGTGAGAAACTTAAGGTGCAGCAGAAAGATGTAAAGCTCAGAGGCTGGGCGGTTGAGTGCCGCATTTACGCCGAAGACCCCTATCGCAGCTTTTTGCCGTCTACAGGACGCCTGGTAAAATATCGTCCGCCTGCGGAGCAATCCGCCAATGATATTACTGTGCGCAATGATACCGGCGTTTATGAAGGGGGAGAAATCTCGATTTGGTATGACCCGATGATTGCCAAACTTTGCACCCACGCGCCGACCAGAGCTGAAGCTATTTCTGCCATGTCTCTGGCACTCGACAATTTTGTGATTACAGGCATCCAGCACAACATTCCATTTGTGTCCGCCATCATGGAAAATCCACGTTGGCAGTCAGGCAATATTTCAACGGGGTTTATCGAGGAGGAATTTGCGGATGGCTTTAAAGGGGTGGCTCTCGCGGCGGAAACCACAAGAATGATGGCTGAAGTTGCAGCCTACCTCGATCACGTCGAGAATACACGCAAACGCAAGATCACCGGCCAATTGAATGGCCGTAAAGTGGAGTTCGACCGGACCCGCCATGTGCGCGTGTCGGATCAGTGGGTCGCACTTGAAGTGACGGAGGCGCTGGACCTTGCGGTGGAGTCGGCGGTCTGGAAGACCGGAGACTCTCTAGTTGCTTTTGAAACGTCGCTTGGAAATGTGACAGTTCAGGTCAAGGCTATTCCCAATGGCTATGGCCTGTTGTGGCGGGGTGTCGCTGTTGAAGCGCACGTCTACACGCCGCGTGAAGCCGAGTTGGCACGGCGGATGCCTGAAAGGATAATCGCTGATACGTCGAAAAAACTTTTATGCCCCATGCCGGGGTTGGTGGTGTCTCTCGCCGTCATTGAAGGGCAAAGCGTGAAAGCCGGAGACACTCTGGCCGTGGTCGAGGCCATGAAGATGCAGAACGTGCTCAGGGCAGAGCGTGACGTGACGGTGAAAAAAATAAACGCCAAAGCCGGAGACAGCCTTGGCGTTGATGCGGTGATTATGGAGTTTGCTTAAACCAGCCCTTCGGCTTTCATCGCAGCCTGTACCGCCGGGCGCGCACTGACACGGGCCATGAAGGCTCCGATATTTTTCCATTGCGCAGTGTCTATACCGACATTCTTGCACCAGTTGATGACGGTGAAGGCATAGGCGTCAGCAACGCCAAATGATTTTCCCGTCAGGAAATTCTGTTTTGAAAGCAAGGTGTTAAGCCATGTCAGGCGTACGGTTACGCGGTCAATAATCGCCTTCTTGCCATCATCTGGCATTGCAGGATTGAACAATCCGCCAATGCCCTTGTGCAGTTCCGAAGCAACAAAATTCAGGGATTCCATAGCACGGTAACGCGCCATGGTTCCGGCCTTTGGCAACAGCTTTGTCGCTTTGGCTTTGTCGGCAAGGAATTGCAGAATTGTACTGACTTCGGTCAGCACTTCACCCTTCGCATTCATCTCAAGAGTGGGAACATAGCCCTTGGTGTTGATTTTGCTGAAGTCTGACCCTGCTTCAGTTTTCTTGGCGCGAAGATCCACTTTCTCAATCGAGAACTTCTTGCCAAGTTCATGCAAAATGATGTGTGGAGCCAATGAACATGCGCCGGGTGCGTAGTAAAGTTTCATGAAGTCCTCCTTGATTGAGGTGTCATGTACACCATGCTAATATGCAACACGTCAAGCTACTATTTAATGATTGGAGCAAAAATCCGCTGAAATCTTGATGCCAAGATATCGTCAAGTTGAACCATTGGAGTGTTCAATCCCAAATCTGCAAAACTGGTCACGCCATGTTCAACAACGCCACACGGCACAATGCCATCAAAGTGTTTGAGGTTCGGATTGAGATTGATTGAAATGCCATGAAACGTCACGCCACGCCGCACGCGAATACCAAGTGCTGCAATCTTGTCCTCCCGCGAAGGTCGGTTCACCCACACACCCACACGGTCTTCATGTGTTTCGCCGACAATTCCAAAATCTGCAAGTGTGGCAATAATCCAGCGTTCAAGTCCGGCCACAAAAGCCCGCACGTCCTGTCCGCGCTTTCTTAGATCCAGCATCACATAGGCAACGCGTTGCCCTGGACCGTGGTAAGTATATTGCCCGCCCCGGCCAGTCTGAAACACCGGGAAGCGATCCGGCGCAATCAGATCGGTGGCTTTTGCGGAGGTTCCGGCTGTGTAAAGGGCAGGGTGCTCAACCAGCCAAACGAGTTCAGCGGCTTCACCCCGCGCAATCGCTTCGGCTTCCTGTTCCATGCGCGATACTGCTTCGATATATGGCATGGGTTCGCGGGCCAACTCCCAGCGTACAGGGTCGGGACAGTAGATCGAAGTTTGGATGTCTTTTCGCAGTGCCATTTGTAGCGCTTTTGAGGGGTTCGACAGCCCGACGCAAGTGCTCTAGGATCAGGCAATGGAAGCACTCTTTGTCCTCGCGATTCTGTTTTTGCTCATCGGGCCTGTATTGGCTGTTGTGGCACTGGTGAAAACCTCATCTCTCGAACATAAAATTCGCGCACTCACTGCAGAAATCGCCAGACTTACAACAGCGCCCCTTGCCGCCACCCCTTATTCAGCGCCACCGCCGCAACAAATAGTGGTTGAGCCGCAGCCAGAACTGGCAAAAGAAGTCGCGCACGAAGCGCCACCAGCTCCGGAAGAAATTGTGCCGCTGGTACCTGCATTTGATCTTCCGCCACCCCGCAATGTGGAGCAGGCCTTGGCATCACGCTGGCTTGTCTGGCTGGGCGGAGCAGCAATCGCCATCGGTGGCTTGCTGTTCATCAAATATGCCACTGACAATAACCTCATTCCGCCGCTCATCCGTGTACTGATTGGTTGGATTGCAGCTGCTGCGCTGATTGCCGCCGGAGAATTTACGAGGCGCAAACGCGGTGAGGCAGTGAAAGACTATGTGCCTGCGGCACTGTCTGCTGCGGGACTTGTCATTGCATTTGGCGCAACATACGCCGCCTATGCCCTTTACAATATTTTCGCGCCCGCAGTCTGCTTTCCCATCTTAGCGGCAATCAGTTTGGGTGCCTTATGGCTTGCAACGCGGCAGGGACCGTTGATTGCAGCACTGGGACTGGTGGGTGCAACTGTAACACCCGCACTTGTGTCATCAGACAATCCAAGCACATCGGGCTTCTTCGCATATCTGCTTGTCATTGTTGTTGCGTCGCTGTGGATGCTGCGCAAATTGAGCTGGTGGTGGCTGGGCTATGCCGCACTGGCGTCAGGACTGGGCTGGTCACTGCTGTGGATCAACGGATTTGGCCTCACACCCAGTTTACCAATTGGTATTTTCGGATTGGCAATCGGTGCGGCAGCTGTTCTTGTGCCGCGCGGAAAAGCCATTCTGGATGACAGCATGGGCAACTTGCTCGCGCCTGATTCCATCACGCCCCCCATGGGCGTGGCAATTGCAGGCTGCGGTGCGGGTGCAATCATACTGGCCGCCCTCACCGTTCAAAGTAGCCACGCCATGCTTCCGTTGATCATGTTTGCAATCGGCATGGCAGCTATCGTCGGCTTTGGCTGGATGCGGGCAGGCTTTGTTGCAGCACCATTGTTGGCCGCTGCTGGTACACTGGTTGTGTTGATGGCCTGGCGTGACGTGGGTTTCCACACTTGGGCTTTTGACGAACACGGTTTCTGGACAACTGTGCCCGGCCTGTTTGAACCACCACGCTTCCGCAATGCAATGTTCGTGGCTCTCGCTGCTTTCGCTGCTGTTGGCTTGTTTGGAGTTTTACGGAAGTCCGATCCACGACCATGGGCGGCATTGGCTGCAGGTTCATCGTTCCTGTTCCTGTTCGGTGCCTGGGGTCGCGCCGATTTCACCATGTCGTGGCAGGCTTGGGCGGTTCTTGCCGTGCTGCTTGTAGCTGCTTTAAGTTTTGGTGTTTGGCAAAAGCGATCCACGCAATTGGAAGCCAACACAGCACGCAGTCTTGAAATTCTGTTCGGCGCAATCGCCTTGCTCGGTTGCTTCGCTCTTGACCGCGCCTTGGACGGCGTGTGGCAGACACTGGCAACGGCTGCATTCGCCGCCGCACTCGCCTATGCCACCCGCACAATTGCCTTGCCGAATGTGGCAGGCATCGCGTCGGCCGTCGCCAGTTTCGCCGCACTTCGCCTGTTCTATGGCCGGGAGTTCTGGGGGGAACCCCGTGACTTACCCTTGGGTGGCTATTGGGTAATCTATGGTTATGGCTTTCCCGCTGCACTGTTCTGGCAGGCGTCAAAGTGGTTGCACCGTGAAGGTTTCCTGCGTTGGCGTGTCGCGTTCGAAGGTATCAGCCTTGGCCTCACCGTCGCACTTGTTTCGCTTGTGCTGCGGGTCTGGATTGGTGGTGGAATTGTCAAAGACGAGTTGGGCCTGCTGGAGCTTGCAGCCCACGGCGTTGCATGGCTGGGTGCGGCCTATGGCCTGGCCTATCGCCAACAGCTCTATTCCACATTTGTATCAATCTGGGGTGCACGAATTCTATTGGCGGCCTCGTGCCTTGCATTCGTCGGTGTACTGACAATTCGTAATCCGGTATTCACTGGCGACGCTGTTGCAGGTGGACAGATATTCAACGCGCTTTGGCTGGCTTATTTGGCGCCTGTACCCTTGTTGGCATTGATCGCCCGCAAACTTGACAGTTTGGGGTGGTTACAATTGCGCAGTGCAATCGGTGCATTCACACTTGTCCTGTTGATGGCTTTCGTCACGTTGCTGGTCAAACGACAATTTCAGAGCGCAATCATCGACATTGAATTCCTGTCGCAGGCAGAATCATATGCCGTGTCACTGGCGTGGTTGGTCACAGGTATTGGCATCTTCATCGCCGGGCTCAAACTTGACCGCCAGACCATCCGCTATGGCGGCTTGGCAGTCATCGTGCTGACAGTGCTCAAAGTCTTCGGTTATGACCTGTTCTCACTCGGCGGCCTATGGCGCATTGCCAGCGTCATCGGACTTGGACTGTGCCTCGTCGGTGTCGGTTGGCTTTACACAAGGTTCATCGGCACGCCCGCCACCAAAAAGTCACAACAGCAAATGTAAGCTGCCATTATTCGACTGGCACAATCAGAGGTTTTGTGATAGCCGATTGCATGGGGGCTTCTTGGACAGGAAGCAAAGAGTGCAACAAAATTTTTCAAGAACCTATATCGCAAAACTCATTGCGTTATTCGTGGTCTTTTATTGCATGGTGCTGGCCGCTATTCCTGCTCAGGCTGGCGGCAAACGAGTGGCCTTGGTCGTTGGCAATGGCGCTTACCAGTCGGTCGCACAACTTCCCAATCCAAGCAAAGATGCAGCAGCGGTGTCCACTGCCTTGCGCAAACAAGGCTTCGAAGTTGTCACCGCCATTGACTTGACCCGCGTTGAGTTAGAGAAAGCTGTAGAGCGCTATACCCGCGCATTGAACGGCGCTGATATCAGCCTGTTCTATTATTCAGGCCACGGCATTGAAGTGGGTGGCGAGAATCGGATCATTCCCGTTGATGCCACATTGAACGAACCGCAAGATCTCGAAACCCAAACATTCAGCCTGCAAACCATACTGCTCTATATGCAAAGCAATTCGCAGGCCCAATTGATCTACCTTGATGCCTGTCGCGATAATCCGTTCAACGATCGCGCTTTTCTGTTGGGTGTTGATGAAAAAGAAAAACCGGCGGGCAAAGGTCTGGCTGAGCAGAAAAGCTCCATCGGCAGTTTGATTGCCTATGCCACCGAGCCTGGCAAGGTAGCATTGGATGGTGCAGGAGATAACTCGCCCTTCACCAGTGCCGTCATCAAGCATTCATTTTCTCAAAACATTGACGTGCAATCGGCGCTGATGGAAGTGACAGCCGAAGTCTGGGAGGCTACTCAAAAAAATCAGCGTCCATGGATCAACAGCACGTTGGTCAAGCCGATTTTCCTGAACGGGCTGCCCGCAAAGCCGCTTGCCATAAACCCGCCGGCTATGACCAAGACCCTTGCCGAGATACAAATTGCCGGACCAACCCGTTCGGTTGAAGCTGGCCCGGTAACGATTGGGGCAGGGCCGCAACATGTCTTTGACATCGAAACCGCGCAACTCTTGCCGGAAGCCCAGGTTTATAAACTGATGCAAATGCCTGTCTCCGGAACGTTGTCCGTTGATGATCAGGTGTTGGCGGAAGGTAGCGTTGTTGATTTTGCAAAATTCAAGACTTTCAAATTCGAACCCTCGACCGATGTTCAAGTGTTCAAGGACTCCAACACGTCCTCATTGCTGGTGCCTTCAATAACAGTGGAAACGGCAGCGATTGCCTCAGATGGTTCGGCCTTGCCCGTGCAGATCAAAATTCAGCAACGTATGCATGAATGTGATCTGCTCGCGGCTGAACCACTGGATTTGCAAGGCGTCAACAAAGGCGTTGACCTTGATAAAATAGACATTTCGCAAGCCTTGGCCGCCTGCCAGAAAGCGGTTGACGATCACCCGGAAAACACCCGCCACATTTATTTGCTGGGACGTGCACAACTCAAGGCGGGCAATGTCAAAGATGCGCAGATCCTGATCAAACAGGCGGCCGATGCAGGCTATGTCAGGGCATATTACCAGCTGGGCCTCATGGCTTCGCTGGGGCAGGGCATGGACCTCAGCCTTGAACAGGCAAACATCTTCTTTAAACTGGCCGCCGACAAAGGCGATCCCATGGGACTATTGGCCTATGGCCGCAACCTGGTAAAAGGCATAGGCGTCAAAGCCAATCCGAAACAGGGCATGGAATTGTTGAAGCGCGCTGCCGAAATGGGCAGCACGGAAGCCTTGGACGAAATGGCCAGCCTCTATCTTTATGGTGGCGCACTGAAAGCCAATCCAAAACGCGCCGCCCAGTTCCTTGATGCGTCGGTGACCCGCAACGTCAAAAGACGATCGCTTGCAAAGGGTGCGGCATTTGCGGGGCACCCCAATGCCCCCACTGATATTGGTGCCATTTATTTCAACGGCAATGGTGTGCCTAAAGATTTGCGCCAAGCCATCAAATGGTATGAACTGGGAGCTGACCGAGGCAACGAAGGCGGCGCATCTGATCTCAGCTGGATTTACGCACAAGGTCCGGGTGATCTACGCAATCCCATGAAGGCCGTATGGTACACGTCGTTAGCTCTGGCATCTGACCAGTTTCAAGGCGACAGTGATTTGCTGCGCCGCCTGGCAGCATTGCCGGATGATGCAAAACGCAGTGCATTGGCAAAACTCGTCAATCTTGTCGGACCCTGTGCAGCACAAACAAAAGATGGAATAGATGAGACCCTGCTTCTGCTCTCCCGTAAAGCCTGGGTGCAGCGCCAGTCAGACGCTGGTGAACTCACCTTGCCACCAGCGGACGGAACTTTTGCTGCTCCGGAAGGAAACAGCATTGAAGACGAGTTGCGCTATTGGAATCTTGTCAACACATCTGGCGAAGACAATGCCTATCTTGCCTATCTTGAGGCTTTCCCCAATGGCGTGTTTGCGGATATCGCACGTGCGCGTTTGGGCGGCCTGCTGGAACGCGTGAAGCAGGAGCCGAAACTTGCGGCCTGTGATCCACCGAAAGTCATCAAGCAGCCGACACGGAAGATTGAACCCGTCATACGGTTGAAGCAGGACCCACCAAAAGTTATCAAGCAAAAGCCAAAGGCACCACCCGTCGTCAAAAAACCTAAACGGAAAGATCCGCCGCCGGTGAAGAAGCCAAGAAGGCCACCTGTCATCATCGAGGAAGACTTTCCAGTGATCGAAGAACCCGACGTGCAAGAACCCGAAACCCCGCGGATACGCATCAAGCGCTTCCCAAGGTTCCCGCGTCTTCCCATTCCGCAGGACGACGGCCAATGTGGAGTTGATGGTTGTTAGCTTTGGCTCTCGGTTTTTTCACGCCAACGTGATGATTTTTTGCGCCAGTTGATTTCTGTTCCGGGTTACCAAGTGCCAATAGGAGTCATGGCGGGCAACTGCCACAACTTTGCAAAAGAGGACATTTAAAATGAACCCAACACGTCGAATTTTCAATTCTGCCATGCTGGCATCTGCCGTTGCTGCTGCGGTTTCGACTGCAACACTTGTTTCTGCCACAAGCGCCGTTGCTGCTGGCAAAGAAAAGTGTTTTGGCGTTGCCCTGAAGGGTGCCAATGATTGCGCTGCCGGAGCGGGAACAACATGCGCCGGAACATCTACCGTAGACTATCAGGGCAACTCCTGGAAATATGTTGAAAAGGGAACCTGCGTCAGCATGGATTTGCCTGAGGGCCGCCATGGTGGACTTGAAGCAATGAAGCGTGACGTCCCAGCCTGATCAGCAATGTCGCAACACCCCGCATTTCCGGTGCCTTCAATTGCTGGCGCCGGGTTTAAGCCGGAACACCTGCTTGATATTTTGCGGGGTGGCGCTTCTGTAGGCTTCTTTGAAGTCCATGCTGAAAACTATATGGGTGACGGCGGCGCTCCACACGCAGCGTTGGCGCGGCTCCGCAGCGAGTTTCCGTTGTGTCTGCATGGGGTGGGTCTGTCGATCGGTGGGGACGACCCACTTGACATGGCCCACCTTGCCCGGTTCAAGCGCGTCGTAGACCGTTATGAGCCATTCATTGTCTCGGAACATCTGGCTTGGTCGACGCATGATACCACCTATTTCAATGATCTTTTGCCCGTCCCCTACACGCATGATCGTCTGAAAATTGTTGTTGAACACATTCATCAGGTTCAGGATGTTCTAGGCCGGAAATTGCTCCTGGAAAATCCTTCAACCTATGTCGAGTTTGAGCACTGTGACATGGATGAGGTGAGTTTCATTCGTGAGGTTGCACAACAGACGGGATGTAGCCTGTTGTTGGACGTGAACAATGTTTTTGTATCGGCCACCAACCATAAATACAGTGCTGCACAATATCTTGCTGACTTTCCATTTGAACTTATCGAGGAGATCCACTTGGCGGGACATGCTGTTGAGCAGGACGACGAGGGAGAAGTGCTACTGATCGACAGCCACGACCGGAAAGTATGTGCAGAGGTGTGGTCTCTGTTTGAAACAGTTGTTTCAAGAACCGGCCCCGTGCCCACCCTGATAGAGTGGGATAATGACGTTCCGGAGTGGTCAGTTCTGAAATCGGAAGCGTTGGCAGCAGACCGAATTTTGAAAAGACATCCACCCAAAAGAATGCGTTATGCTGTCTGAAGTTTTTGCAACTGCTGTGCTGAGCCCGCAGGCCAAAGTGCCTGATGGTGTGAAGGGCAATGTACCGCGCCGCTTCGCAGTTTACCGCAACAATGTGGTGGTAGGACTGATCAGTGCGATTGAAACAAATTTTCCTGCGACTCGTCGCTTGTTGGGCGAGCAATATTTCCGTGGGCTGGCGCGCCAATTCGTATTGGCCAAGCCTCCACAAATCCCATTGATGTTTGAATATGGCGAAGCGTTTCCAGAATACTTGAATAGACAAGCGGACCTCGCTAGCTATCCATTTCTGGCGGATGTAGCTAGACTCGAATGCCTTATGCGGCAAGCCTATCATGCAGAAGACATGCAGGTTCTGAAACCTGAAGCACTTGTTGCCCTTGAACCGGACGCACTCGGCGAAGTCGTCTTCAAGCCACATTCTGCGTTGCGGCTGATGGTGTCGGACTTTGCTTTTGTATCAATCACGCGCGACAACAGAACGGGTGCATCCAGTCAAGTCGCACAACCACACCAACCAGAATGTGCTATGGTCACGCGGCCAGAATTTGATGTAGTGCTGACCGCGCTCACCAATTCGCAGTTTGAATTTTTACAAAGCCTTTCTGGAGGCATACCACTCGCAATAGCAGCAGATGCTGCTATTGAACGCCACACAGAATTTGACCTGGCAGCCACCCTTGGTATTTTGTTGTCAAATGGTGCATTCACCGCCATCCAACCCTAGAAAAGCAGAACAATGAGCTTTATCGCCTCTATCGAAAATGCCCTGACTCGCCACGTGCCTGACTCCTTGGTAAGTCTGGCATTGCGATTTGGCTTGGCAGTCCCATTCTTCAAATCAGGACTAACCAAATGGTCTGGCATTGGTCAGTTGTCAGACAGCGCCATTCTTCTGTTCGAGGAGGAATTCAAATTCCACATTCTCGGAAAAATCTATGACTACCCATTTCCGAAATTGATGGCCTATGGCGCAGGGGTTGCCGAAATCCTGTTTCCTGTTTTGCTTGCACTTGGCCTGTTTGGCAGATTGGCGGCTTTCGGACTGCTGATCATGACGGCAGTTATCCAGCTTACAATTCCAGATGGCTGGCCCATTCATCTGACGTGGGCTGCCATGGCCTTGGCACTCTTGGTGTTGGGCTCCGGCCGACTGTCGCTGGACAACATCATTCGCGGAGTTTGATAAAGTGTAATTCGACTCGCCATGACTCACCTGGGATGCTAAGCAGAAGGCGGGGCTCTCCAACCTGGGAGGGTTGATTTGCGCATATCCGGAGTATTCATTGCTGTAGGCCGCGTCGTTCGAACATTGGGCGTCGTACTTTGTGTGTTGGTCTTGGCAACAAGTGTAGCATTTTCGGGCGGCAAGCGCGTAGCTTTTGTCGTGGGCAATGGTGCATACAAAGCAGTTCCTGCACTCGAAAATCCAAAAAATGATGCGTTGGCTGTTTCAAAAGCCTTGCGCAAGGTGGGGTTTGAAGTCGTTACGGCCATTGATCTGGATCGTGCAGCCTTCGACAAATCAGTAGAAACATTCATCCGTTCATTGTCTGACGCAGAATTGAGCGTGTTCTATTATTCTGGCCACGGTGTTGAAGTGGGTGGTGAAAACCGCATCATTCCAGTTGACGCCACGTTGGCCACTGAAGCGTCATTGGAAGTTGAAACCATCAGCTTGCAAACCATTATGTTGCAGATGCGCAATAACTCAAGGGCGCAACTGCTCTATCTTGATGCCTGTCGCGACAATCCGTTTTCCGTCAAAAAATTTCTGGTGGGCGCTGACCAGATCAAGAAGCAGGTGGGGCGAGGCCTTTCAAAACAGGATGCTTCAGTGGGTTCTCTCATTGCCTATGCAACTGAGCCTGGAAACATTGCCTTGGATGGTGACAGCATAAACTCGCCCTTCACGGCAGCAGTCTTGCGCCATTCGTTTGTTGCAAACGTGGATGTGCAAACAGCCCTGATGAAAGTCACGAAGGACGTTTGGGAATCGACAAACGAAAAGCAACGTCCGTGGTCAAATGCGACATTGGTCGAACCGGTTTTTCTCAATGGAATGGTTGTGAAGGCCGTAAAGGCTGTCGAACCAGAAGCAAAATCCGCAGTTGTAGAATCCGTGGCACCCAAAGCTGAAGCGGCGGTGCCAGCAAAGCCAATAGAGATCGCTGCCAAACGATCCACTGTCGGTCTCGGTGCCCAAGAGGTTTTTGCAGAGGCCGATGTCAGCAAATTGCCGGTGGCCGCAACATTCAAGTTGACCAAAATGCCAGAGTCCGGGACTGTTTCGGCAGCGGGCGAAACCATTGCTGAAGGCACCGAACTTGATGCGGAAGCCCTGGCGACATTGAAATTTGAACCATCGATTGCGCCCGCGGCAGTGCCACCCGCCATTGAACTTGAGGCGACGACTGAAAAGGGCGAAGTTGTACCCGTTGTTGTAAAAGAAAACATCGATGTGAACGCCTGCGACCTGGAAGCGGCAGAACCACTGGATTTGCAAGGTACTCAAAAGGGTGTGTTGCCCAACGAAATCAATATTGAAAAGGCACTGGCGGCCTGTAGCCTGGCTGTCAAGGAATATCCTTTGGAAGGGCGGTTTGTTTATCAGCTCGGACGCGCAGAACTGGCTTCAAAACATTTGGACGTGGCATATAAACTTTTCGAAACGGCTTCTGCTGCCGGTCATATTCGTGCACTCAATCAATTGGGCTATATGGCTCAACGTGGTTTGGGCCGCACTCAAAGTCTTGAAGACGCAAATGCGTTTTTCAAGGATGCCGCTGAAAAGGGTGACCCCTATGGCATGTTGTCTTATGGCCGCAACCTCGCCCGCGGTCGTGGCGTCAAGGCAGATGTAGACGCTGGATTGGTCTATTTAAATCGCGCCGTCGAAATGGGCCACACCTATGCCATGAACGAATTGGGCGGCATGTACCTCTATGGCGATCCGGTAAAGGCGAACCCGAAGCGCGGCATCCGTTTTTATGAAGCCTCCATGGCGCGTGGCGACATTTACGGCATTCGCAATATGGGGGATGCTTATCTTCAGGGCCTCGGTGTGGAGAAAGATGCTGCCACGGCTTTGGCACTTTTTACCAAGGCTTCAAAAAGCGGACACCCCGGCGCGCCCAATGATATTGGTGCCATGTATTTCAACGGCAATGGTGTGGCCAAAAACCTTGATGAAGCGATCAAGTGGTATGAGCAAGGGGCCGAACGCGGCTTCCAACGCTCTGCTGCCAATCTGGGTTGGATATTTTCGCAAGGCCCGGAGGACCACAGGGATGTGACGCGGGCAGTCCAGTATACCGCACTTGCCATTGCACTGGACACCTACGGCAGCGACAAAGACTCGATCACCAATCTCAAAGCCCTGCCGGAAAAAGCCAAGACAAAGGCCGTCAGAAAACTGATTGCCACCATCGGTGTCGAGAACATTGAAACTGCCGCCGACCTTGACCAAACCCTCGTTCTATTGTCCCGCAAGGCCTGGCAAACCCGAAATCCACGCCTTGATCTGTTTTGAAGGAGCGACACCATGAAATTCTTTCCTGTGAAGTTGTTTTTTGCAGCACTTGCATTTGCGATTTTCTCCATTGTCGCCGTCCCGATTGGTGCACGTGCCGAAACTGTTCAGGCACCAACGGACCTAAGTGCTGCGGGTGAACTGGCGTTTTGGAATGGTATAAAAGCGTCGGCCAATGCCGGTGACTTTGAAATTTACCTGAAAGCATTTCCAGACGGCATGTTCATGGACGTCGCCAATGATCGTTATAAAGAGCTTGGCGGCACGGCATTGAATACCGCAACACCCGAACCCGAAGTGGTGACCCCGGAACCACCGCTACAGGCTGTTGCAGAGCCGCCACTTGCTCCGCCAAAAACGCTGCGTGTTGTGACACCAAAAAAACATGCCACTTCGATTTTCGGGAAACCGAAAAAAGTAAAGCAGATTTTGGTATATCGAAAAGCTTACGTGAAAGCCAAAACTGTCAAACGGAAAACCGCTGTCAATCAGTATAGAAAACCGCGACCTGCAAAATACATCAAGGTTGACTATCGCAAACCGAGACCCATATCAAAGGCCAGGAAGAAATATGCTCCAGCTAACGAACCATTGAGCGGTGCGGGTGGAGGCGGCGGCGGTGGTGGCGGAAGCAGCGGCGGCGGTGGCGGCTGGGGTGGCTAACGTCTAGCGTGTTGAGTGTGGATTTGACTTTGCTGGTCCGCACTGCTACTAGCCCACGCGTTCAATACTCACACAGGGGTTGGATGTCTGCACGGGAATGAAAATTCTCCTCATAGCAGTCGTCCGTCCGGTGCCGGAATCCTCCGGTGCAAGCACCCCTGTGGCGGATTAACCGGAAAAGGAAATACCCATGGCCTCGGTACCATTTACCATGCGCCAGCTGCTTGAAGCTGGCGTTCACTTCGGACATCAAAAACATCGCTGGAACCCAAAGATGGAGTCGTTCATTTACGGCTCACGCAATGGTATCCACATCATGGATCTGTCGCAGACAGTTCCCCTGTTGCATCAGGCCCTGAATGCCATCACCGACACCGTCGCCAAAGGTGGCCGTGTGCTGTTCGTCGGCACCAAGCGTTCCGCGCAGGAGCAGATTGCAACCACTGCCAAGCAGTCAGCGCAATATTATGTGAACTCGCGCTGGTTGGGCGGCATGCTCACCAACTGGAAGACGATTTCGAATTCGATCAAGACCCTCCGCGTTCTCGACGAGGTCGTGAACTCGAATGGCGCTGGCATCACCAAGCGCGAATTGCTCGACAAGACCCGCGAACGCAACAAGCTTGAAAAGGCTTTGGGCGGCATCAAGGACATGGGCGGCGTGCCTGACATTCTGTTTGTCATAGACACGAACAAGGAACAGATCGCCATCAAGGAAGCCAATCGTTTGGGCATCCCGGTTGTGGCCATCATCGACACCAACTCTGATCCTGCCGGCATCACCTTTCCAATTCCAGGTAACGACGACGCGGCCCGTGCCGTGGCGCTCTATTGCGAACTGGTGGGCAAAGCCATCATCGAAGGCATTTCCAAGTCTGCCACCTCGTCAGGTGTTGACGTTGGTGCCATGGAAGAATTGCCTGCCGAAATACTTCCGGCAGCCTGATACCAACACAATCAACGTCATTCGGGCGTAGGTCGGAATCTGCTTGAACCAGACCCCGGCCTTCGCCGGGGTGACGTTAACATCATTTGACATTCTGAAAACTTCAGGAGAATCCCCATGGCTGACATTACAGCTGCACTCGTGCGCGATCTGCGCGAAAAAACCGGCGTTGGCATGATGGACTGCAAGGCAGCCCTCGTCGCCACCAACGGTGAAATGGAAGCCGCTGTGGACTGGCTGCGAGCCAAAGGCTTGTCCAAGGCCGCCAAGAAATCCACCCGCGTTGCGGCTGAAGGTCTCGTAGGCGTCATCACCAAGGGCACCACGGGTGCTGCGGTTGAAGTCAACTCGGAAACCGACTTTGTGGCCCGTAACGAAAAGTTCCAGGCCATGGTGGCGGAAATCACCAAGCTTGCGCTGGATGCAAACAGCTCCACCGAAACTTTGAAGACAATGCCTTATCCGGGTTCGGAACATGAGGTTGCTGCCTACGTCGCCGAAATGGTCGCCACCATTGGTGAAAACATGACCGTACGCCGCACCGCGTCCCTTTCCGTCACTGATGGCGTTGTTGCATCATACGTGCACAACCAGGCCGCCCCCGGCATGGGCAAGATTGGCGTTTTGGCTGCCCTTGAAGGTACGGGCAGCAAGGATGAAATCGCAGGCTTTGGCCGTTTGTTGTCGATGCATATTGCTGCAACAAATCCTGTAGCTCTCGACATCAATTCAGTGCCGAAAGATGTGCTGGCCCGTGAAGCCGCCATTCTTGAAGAAAAGAATGCCGGCAAGCCCGCCAACGTCATGGAAAAGATTGTGGCGTCTGGCCTCAAGTCATTTGCCAAGGAAAACTGCCTGCTCGAGCAGCCCTACGTGCACGACAGTTCAAAAACCGTGGCACAAGCCGTTGAGGAAGCTGGCAAGAAATCCGGATCATCTCTTGTGTTGAAGGCTTTCGTGCGCATGCAACTCGGTGAAGGCATCGAAAAGACGACCGACGATTTTGCCGCGGAAGTGGCCAAGATGTCTGGTCAGTAATCTGATGAAGGGACCGCTTGCTCTATCGCAAGCTGTCCCTGATCTGTGACTTCCCGAAAGGCTGGAGAAATTCAGCAAATAAGGTCAAACAGTCCCCAGTCCGATCTTCAGCGTTTTCCAAAAGTGCCAGATAAACTTGATATTGCTTGATTAGTTGGCTGATTTAAGACTTCAGTCTTCGCCAGACGGGATTGATGTCCCGCCAATACTCGCAGATCATCCATTTCTTTATCGAGATGCTCACGCTTTTTGTCAGCATCTTCAGGTTCGCCATAATTATTGGCTTGTATGTCACCCGATAGAATGCCGCACTCAACGATCATCCAGATTAGGGTGACGATACTGCCGACTCCTCCAAGAATTAGCGGTATAAAATTCACAAACGTGAGACCGCTTGAATTGAGTTGGTAAGCGCCCAGTACCATGAAGAAATATGGCGCGAACGAAAACATCATTCGCCAACCATCACTGCCTCGATCATGCAATCGTTGCACGCATGTCGTCAGAAAGATCCAACCTTGAATCAACTCCAGTAAAAGCAGTGGAGTCGATTCAAATACATAGTTTTTAGTAGTATCAAAGACCAGTTGCCATAATTCGGGTGATGTTAATCCTCTCAAATCCGGAGGAGCCATTGGCTGTCTAAATAACGCGTCAATAACCCACCCAATTGCAAACAAGGATATCTGGACAATCCACCAATTCATGCGGCCCATGCGCCCGTCGAACCAGAAAATTTTCATCATCGGTTGTGTCTCATTGCGGCAGGGAACAAACTCAAGAGCGATTTTGTCACGATAACCATCAAAGACCAGCATTTTCCAAAAGCAGGCTTAACGCCGCCGCTTTGCCCAAAATTTCCGGTCGTTGATTTTTTTGCGTCGCTTGCTGGATTGAGATGTCGAGCATTTAGCGAATTATCGACGACCAAACGTTGGCCTTGCGCCAGTATTGAAATGGCCTGTCATCGGTTGAGCAGCGACGGGAGATGTTTGAAAGGCAACAGGAGCGCTATTGGCAATTGGCTCGGGCTCACCTCTTAAACCACGCAGCTCAGCTTCAAACCCGGCTTTGCGAGCGGCTTCATTCGGGGGCTCACCGTAATCATTCTCGCTGTCGTCTCCCGACATCATGCCGCATTCGACAATCAACCAAACAAGCGACAAGACTGAGCCCGCGAGGAACAGCAAACTGCCAACTACCAGTGTGCCCCAACTGCCATTGGCAATGGCCGCATAAAGTGAGCCGAATAAAATGGCGAGTGGAAGATACGCAAATATAAAACGCCAACCAGCGTTGCCACGATCGTGCAAGCGTTGAACGGTCGACGTGATGAACAACCAGTGACTTATGACTCCGGCACCGAGCAAGAATGGCAGCCCTGCAAGAAACGTTTTTCCGTATTGCCTGAGCAGCTCCGGGTCTTGTTTCAGGTTTTCAAGTTGGGCTTTGTCCAAGCTCAAGTCAGGCACAAAAAGATAGTTTAACACCAGACCAAGTACGAGAGTTCCAACTTGCACCAACCACCATGTGCCGCGTCCAATACGACCGCTGACCCCGAATATCTGCAACATATCAAATCTCTCCCCACGCTTCGGGGAACGACGCTGTCACACCTCAACCTAACGTACAGTTAAGGGATTGGCTTTAATTCGGAATCGCTGCCATAACACATTCAAATGAGTAAATGAATCATGCCGCTGCAACACAAGAGAATTCTGCTCAAAATCTCAGGTGAGGTGTTGATGGGCAACCAGCCTTTCGGCATTGACCTGGCCACCGTTGGCCGCGTGGCCGATGAGGTGTTGCAGTGTCAAAGCGCAGGTGCAGAAATCGCACTTGTCATTGGTGGTGGCAACATTTTCAGGGGAATTGCCGGAGCAGCCAAAGGCATGGACCGGGTTTCGGCTGACCACATGGGCATTATGGCAACGGTCATGAATGCACTTGCCATGCAAGGTGTTTTAAAGGGCAAGGGGTGTGACGCGCGTGTTCTCTCGGCAATCGCCATGCCAACCGTTTGTGAAACCTATTCCGCTTCGAAAGGTATTCATCACCTCGAAAAGGGCAGGGTGGTGATTTGTGCCGGTGGCACGGGGCTGCCGTTTTTTACCACTGATACGGGTGCAGCTTTGCGCGCCGCCGAATTGAAATGCGATGCGCTTTACAAAGGTACAAGCGTTGATGGCGTGTACTCAGCCGACCCAAAAAAAGATCCAAGCGCAAAACGCTATGACCAGATCACTTTTGATGACGTGCTGGCAAGGAACCTTAAAATCATGGATGCCGCTGCCATTGCACTGGCGCGTGACAATGATGTGCCAGTCGTAGTATTTTCAATCCGCGAAGCGGGTAACATTGCCAAAGTCCTGTCAGGGCAAGGCCAGTTCACCCGCGTCACCAAGAACTGAATAAGGAATTCATCATGGCTGCCCCAGAACCGTTTAACGCTCCCGACATCAAACGCCGCATGAACGGTGCCACCGAGTCGCTGAAACACGACTTTGGCGGCCTGCGCACGGGCCGCGCCTCAGCAACCTTGCTTGAACCTATTCAGGTGGATGCCTATGGCGCGAATATGCCGTTGGCTCAGGTTGCCTCCGTGTCCGTCCCGGAATCGCGCCTGCTGCAAATCAGTGTTTGGGACCGTGGTTTGGTTGCGGCCGTTGAAAAGGCCATCCATGCCTCGAACCTTGGACTGAATCCACAAACCGAAGGTTCAGTCATTCGCCTGCGGATGCCGGACCTGACGCAAGACCGCCGCAAAGAATTGGTGAAAGTTGCGCACCAATATTCGGAAAAAGCTAAAGTCGCAGCCCGCAATGTGCGACGCGATGCCATGGATCATTTGAAGCTGCTCGAAAAAGCCAAGCTGATGAGTGAAGATGAGCATAAAAACAAAGCTGACGAAGTCCAAAAATGGACTGATGATACAATCAAGGATATCGATACTGCGACCAAGGCCAAAGAGGCCGAAATCATGCAGGTCTGATAAAACCACCATATGCCGAACAGCCGACCTCCATCACCGCTGCGCCACATTGCCATCATCATGGATGGCAATGGCCGTTGGGCCGCGGCGAGGGGATTGCCGCGCACCGCCGGCCACAAGCAGGGCGTGGAAGCGCTGCGGCGCACGGCGAGAGCTGCATCTGAAATGGGTGTTGAGGTTTTGACGGTCTATTCGTTTTCGACTGAAAACTGGTCAAGGCCACGGGCAGAGGTAAGTTTTCTTTTGCAATTGTTCCGCCGTTTTGTGAGCCAGGATGTGGCCGAGCTTCACACCACGGGTGTGCGCATTCGCATGATTGGTATTCGGGAGGGACTCGACAAGACTATTATCAAACTGATTGAGGATGCCGAACGTTTGACCGCCAACAACACCGGAATGACCCTGGTCGTTGCCTTCAATTACGGTGGGCGGCAGGAATTGCTGGGTGCATTTCAGGCTCTGTCGAAGGATGTTGTATCAGGCAAAGTGCAGCCGCAAGAAGTGACGATGGAGATGGTCGCCGGGAAGCTCGATACCGCTGGATGGCCGGATCCCGATTTGCTCATTCGCACTGGCGGTGAAGAGCGAATTTCGAATTTCCTGTTGTGGCAATGTGCCTATACGGAATTTGTGTTCCTTGAAGAATATTGGCCAGACTTTGACAAGCAATTGCTGGACCGCGCCATCGCCGACTTCCGTGGTCGTGAGCGCCGCTATGGCGGACTGAAAGTGCAGTCGGCATGACTGAGACCAATGCGC
Source organism: Hyphomicrobiales bacterium (assembly GCA_031376985.1). Taxonomy (GTDB): domain Bacteria; phylum Pseudomonadota; class Alphaproteobacteria; order Rhizobiales; family Aestuariivirgaceae; genus Aestuariivirga. Next base: position 3,819 of record JANMEM010000214.1, on the reverse strand, counting down.
CGACAAAAGGCAAATGGTCTGACCTCGGCGTGCGGGCGACTTCAGCCATCGTTTTGATTCCGGCAGTTTTGCTGGATATCTGGCTGGGTGGTGTGTGGTTCGAACTTTTCATGGCTTTCCTCGGCCTGTTGATGGCCCATGAATGGACCAACATTGTGCATCAGCGCAGTTCAACGCAATTTGCCCTGCACGCCGCAGCGGTTTTGTGCGCGGCGTTGCTGCCACGGGAAATCGGACCACTGGCAACTTTGGGAATCATATTCGGCATCACGGCAATAGGTCTGGTGGCCAATGCATATCGCGACCGTGACAAGACCATTTTTGCTTGTCTCGGCATACCCTACGTGGCTTTGCCAGTTCTGGCGCTCGTGTTGCTGCGATCAAATAATATATCGGGTGTTCACGCCATCATGTGGGTGATGTTGGTGGTGTGGGCGACTGACAGCTTCGCTTACTTTGCGGGCCGCATCATTGGCGGGCCGAAATTGGCTCCGGTGCTTTCACCGAAGAAGACCTGGGCCGGTTTGTTGGGCGGCATGGCGGGGGCTGCTGTGGTGTCAGGCATTTATGCCGTTTTCTGGTTGCCTGGGTGGGTTGGACTGGCCTTGGTCGCAGCAGCATTGGCTGTTGTTGCCCAGTTGGGAGACATCTTTGAAAGTGCCCTGAAGCGCCGTTACGACGTAAAGGATTCGGGCTACCTGATCCCTGGTCACGGTGGTATTCTGGACCGTGTGGATGGGTTGGTTGCTGTTGGAGTTGTGGCCGCAATCATCGGATTTGTAAGGAATTCCAGTAACCTAGCGGACGGCCTTTTGCTCTGGTAACCATGCCCGACGGTATTTGAAGCAAATGCAATGCAATTCTGGTTAAGATTTCGTAAATAACGCCTTAACAGGAACACAATCCTGATATAAACACGGCCTATGAATGTGGAGCGAAATATATGAGTTTTCTTCAAGCCATGCAAAACATCTCGCCACTCGTGGTGTTGTTTAATCTGGTTGCCTTTTTTGTAGCACTGTTGCTCATCGTATTTGTGCATGAGTTCGGCCACTATATTGTTGCGCGCTGGTGTGGCGTAAAGTCTGAAGTCTTCTCTGTTGGTTTTGGCAAAGAACTTTTTGGCTTCAATGACAAGCGTGGCACCCGTTGGAAATTGGCCTTGTGGCCTATCGGTGGCTATGTGAAATTTGCCGGGGACGCCAATGCGGCAAGCCAGCCGGATACCAGTGAGGAGAGCAAACACACAGCGGGAAGCCTGCATTCGCAGCCGGTTTTGCAGCGTGCCGCCATCGTTGCGGCGGGCCCATTGGCCAACTTCATTCTCGCCATTGTCATTTTCACGCTGGGATTCATGTTTGTCGGTTCAGGCTATATGCGCCCCGTCATTGACGAAGTACTGGCAGGGTCACCTGCTGAGACGGCCGGCATCAGAAAAGGCGATGAAATCGTCAGTATTGATGGTGCTCCGATCACAAATTATCATGCAGTTCAGGAAACGGTGATGTTTCGGCCTGACGAGACTTTGGTTGTGGGCATCAAGCGCGACGGAGCGATCATAACACTCAACGTTTTGGCAAAAGCCAAAGAAATCAAGGACGATTTTGGCGGTACATTCCGCATCGGCCAGATGGGTGTGAGCCACACAAAACGCGCTGACGAACCGCTGATCGAAAGACTGCCGCCGCATCTAGCACTGATGAAGGGGGCTGAGAGAACATGGTTCATCATTTCAACCACCGGAAAAACGCTCAAAAAGCTATTTATGGGCACTGAAAGTGTGAAACGCATCGGCGGTGCCATCAGCATTGGCAAAGGTGCTGGAGATGCGGCATCCGATGGACCTATGGCTTTTGTCACTTTCATTGCATTTTTAAGTGTTTCCATAGGTATTGTTAACCTGTTGCCAATCCCGATGTTGGATGGTGGGCACTTGGTGTTTTACGCCATTGAAGCCTTGCGCGGAAAGCCGCTGGGCCCGGTGGCGCAGGAATGGGGGTACCGCATTGGCTTTACCTGTGTTGTCATGCTCATGCTTTTGGGATTGTTCAACGACACGGGCAGGGTCGTGAATGTGGTGTTCGGAACCTGAGATTAGCCACGAAATTGCCCAGATGTTTCATTTGCATGTGGGTTTAAACTGGCTAAAAGACGACACGTGGCCTGATTTGCTGCGGGGGGCGGCTCCCGGAGTTACGAGAGTAGCGATTTGATGCGTATGAGATTTGTATTTGGTTTGGTTCTGGCGTTGGTGTTCGGCGTGTTGCCTGTGGCTGCGCCGGGCGTATTTTCGCAAGCTGCAATGGCAGCGACTGTGAACAACGTTGTGTTCAACGGAAACCAGCGCGTCGAGAACGAAACCATTTTATCCTATATGCAATTGGGCGTCGGTGACCAGTTCAGCGACGAAGCCATTGATGCAACCATCAAGGCGCTTTTCCAGACCGGATTGTTCCGTGATGTTGCAGTGGTGCGGCAAGGCAGCTCACTCGTCGTTACCGTTTCAGAAAACCCGCTGATCAATCTCGTCAATATCGAAGGCAACGAAGAAGTTGACGACAAGACCTTGTTAAAGGAAGTGGAGGTGCAGGAGCGCATCATCTACACCAAGGCCCGCGTTGCTGCGGACACAAAACGCATTCTTTCAGTTTATCAAAAGCAAGGCTTTTACAATGTGCGCGTTGCGCCAAAGCTGATCCGCCTGCCTGAAAACCGCATCAACCTTGTGTTCGAAGTCAATGAGGGCGGCAAGACCCAGGTTGAGCAGATCAATTTTTCCGGCAACAACGCATTTGACGATGGTGACTTGCGCGACGTGATTGCCACCAAGGAACATTCAAAGCTTCTGTTCTTCCTGCGCAACACCACTTACGATTCAGACCGTCTGGAATACGATAAGGAATTGCTGCGCCGTCATTATTTGAAAAACGGTTACGCCGATGTCGACGTGATTTCCGCTGACGGTCGACTGACCGACGATGGCCAGAGTTTCGTCATTGATTTTGTCGTCAATGAAGGTCCACGCTACACCATTGCAGATGTGGCCATCAACATTGGTGACAACAACCTGAACGCCGATGCCTTGTCGCGCAAAGTCTCCACCGGTGTGGGCGACACTTACAATGCAGCGAAAGTTGACAGGTCGATTGAGAAACTGACGCTTGAGGCGTCCAACCAAGGTTTCGTATTCGCCCAGGTCGAGCCCAAAGTTGACCGCAACCCCGGCAACGCCACCATCAATCTGACATACAACATCACTGAAGGCACCAGAGCCTACGTGGAACGCATCGATATTGTTGGCAACGTCCGTACCCTTGATGATGTGATCCGCCGTGAACTTCGCATTTTTGAAGGTGACGCCTATAACCGCACATTGATCGAACGCGCCAAACGCCGCCTCACGGCACTGGATTATTTCGAGAAAGTTGACTTCCGCGAGCAGGAAGGCTCTGCGGCTGACAAAGTTGTTCTGGTGATCGAAGTTGTCGAAAAAGCCACGGGCTCCGTGTCCTTCTCGATTGGTTATTCGAGCGTGGAAACAGTTGTAGGCTCCGTTGGTCTTGAAGAACGCAACCTGTTTGGCCGTGGCTATAATGTCAAACTGAACACATCCGTCAGCTTCAAAAAGCAGCAGGTGGATTTCAGCTTCACCGAACCCTATTTCATGGGCATGCCGATTTCAGCTGGTATCGACCTGTTTGCAACGCGGGTGGATAACAAGGATGCGTCGTCTTACACCAGTGAGCAAATTGGCGGTGCCTTGCGCACAGGTTTCAGGCTGGACGAATTCTCGTCATTGAATTTCAAATATCTGCTGGC
>JANMEM010000523.1:0-1957 GCA_031376985.1 Hyphomicrobiales bacterium | reverse complement strand
GCCATGCAGGCTCCATAACCAGTGAGGCGCAGGAAATTTTTCTGCGGGAGATCGGCTATATCGTTCCCGAACCCGCTGACTTCACCATCGACACGGCCAATGTAGACCCGGAAATCGCGCAAATTCCAGGTCCACAACTGGTGGTGCCTGTCACCAATGCCCGCTACGCCCTGAATGCGGCCAATGCCCGCTGGGGCAGTCTATATGATTGCTTCTATGGCACTGACGCCATTGGTGGCCTGCCTTCTTCGGGTGGCTATGACCGGGGTCGAGGTGCTCGTGTGGTTGCTCGCGTGAGGGTGTTTCTCGACGAGGTATTTCCAATTGAAGGCACGAGCCATGCCGATGCGCGGCGCTACGTCATCAAGGATGGCGCGTTGTTGATTGATGATTTGCCGCTGCTGAACGCGGATAAATTTGTCGGCTATCGTGGCAACCCGCGTGCGCCAGACTCCGTTGTTTTGCGCAATAATGGCTTGCATGTGGAGTTGGTGTTTGACCGCGCGCATTTCATTGGCAGCCGTGATCAGGCTTTGCTGGCCGATGTGGTGGTTGAAAGTGCCGTGTCCGCCATCATGGACTGTGAAGACTCGGTTGCCTGCGTTGATGCTGCTGACAAGATTGGCGCCTATGCCAATTGGCTGGGTTTGATGAAGGGTGATCTTGCGGCGTCAATCGAGAAAGGTGGCAAGAGCAGCGTCCGCAAACTGAATGCGGATCGTTCGTTCACCAAACCCGACGGCACACCGCTTGTACTCAAAGGCCGCGCGTTGTTGTGGATTCGCAATGTGGGTCACCTGATGACAACGCCCGCGATACTGGATCGCGAGGGCCATGAAATTCCCGAAGGTTTGATGGATGCCATGATCACCACTCTGATTGGCAAACATGATCTGGCCAAAACGTCCGGCAACAGAAACTCCGTATGCGGATCAATTTATGTTGTGAAGCCCAAAATGCATGGGCCGGAGGAAGTGGCGTTCACCGATACCATCTTCTCCCGTGTCGAAGCGGTGTTGGGGCTTCCTGCCAACACGGTGAAAATTGGCATCATGGATGAGGAACGTCGTACCTCGGTCAATCTCAAAGCCTGCATTTACGCAGCACGGCACCGCGTGGCCTTTATCAACACGGGCTTTCTTGATCGCACGGGTGATGAAATTCACACGTCGATGGAGGCTGGTCCATTCCCGCGCAAGGATTTCATCAAGCGCAAAGGCTGGATTACGGCTTACGAAAATCTTAATGTCGATATTGGACTTGAATGTGGGCTTTCGGGCAAGGCGCAAATCGGCAAGGGCATGTGGGCCATGCCAGATTTGATGGCGGCGATGCTGGAGCAGAAGGGCGATCACCCGAAATCAGGTGCCACCTGCGCCTGGGTGCCATCGCCCACAGCAGCGACCTTGCATGCGCTGCATTATCACAAGACCGATGTGTTTGCTGCGCAGAAGAAACTTGCTGCTGGTGGTCGTCGCGCGCATCTGGATGCACTGATCGAAATCCCTATGGCATCCTTCCGCAAATGGTCACCGCAGCAAATCCAACGCGAATTGGACAATAACGCGCAAGGCCTGTTGGGCTATGTGGTGCGCTGGGTCGACCAAGGTGTTGGCTGTTCAAAGGTGCCGGACATCAACAATGTAGGGCTGATGGAAGACCGCGCCACGCTCCGCATTTCATCACAGCATATTGCGAACTGGCTGCTGCATGGTGTGGTGACCACGGCACAGGTCATGGAAACACTGCAACGGATGGCCGCTGTTGTGGATGGACAAAATGCAGATGACCCCTTCTACAAAAAAATGGCGCCGGATTTTGAGGCGTCACTGGCGTTTCAGGCAGGTTGTGATCTGGTCTTCAAGGGTCGCGAACAACCGAATGGCTATACGGAACCGTTGCTGCATGCTGCAAGGTTGAAGGCAAAGTCGGGGAATTAATCCTTTTCGCTTCGTTC
>JANMEM010000210.1:0-1639 GCA_031376985.1 Hyphomicrobiales bacterium | reverse complement strand
AACGCTTTTTTCTGGTGGACCCGCTGGACGGAACGAAAGAGTTTCTCAATCGCAATGGGGAATTTACAGTCAATATTGCACTCGTCGAAAATGGCCGTCCCGTCATGGGCGTGGTCTATGCACCAGCCACCGCACAAATGTTCTGGGGCGAAACTGAAAAAGGCGCGGGATTTGCGAAGGTCAATCCCGGCGACGCGCTCACTGATGTGAAGTGGTTGGCCCTGCATGTGCGAAAAACCCCGGCAGAAGGCCTGACAGTGGTTGCCAGCCGCAGCCACATGGATGCCAACACAACAGCGTATCTTGAGAGCTGCAAGGTAAAGTCGCTGACATCAGCAGGCTCATCCCTTAAATTCTGCCTCGTCGCCAAAGGTGAAGCCGACCTCTATCCCCGCTTCGGCCGCACCATGGAATGGGACACTGGCGCCGGCCAAGCCGTGCTGGAAGCAGCAGGCGGCAAGGTGTGCAATGTTGATGGAACACCGCTACGCTATGGCAAGGCAGAACGCGGATTTGACAACCCGGCGTTCATTGCGGGGGCGTGAACGTCTTTCCCTTTCATTAACCACGTTGAAACCTCTCACCCCCTAAAACCCGAAAAGGACGGAATCCCGCCCTTGGATGGCCTTATGTTCGGGGCAGTGTCCAGGGCAACAATTCGACGAGGTTGCAGCATGATCCGCAGAGCTTTATTCGCCACCGCCATTTTCGCAAGCATTGCCGCCGTGGCCACGCCCTCCTTCGCCCAGCAGACCGGCAGCATTTCCAAAAAACAGCGTCGCAATACTGAAACCTATTCAACCGAAGAAATCATGAGCAAGGGACATGAAGCCTTTGGCAAGGCCAGCCGCGGCATTGCCCAAGCCATTGAATATGCCTTCCAGTCGCAGGGTGAACCCACGGCCTATATCGTGGGCGAAGAAGGGTCCGGCGCATTTGTTGGCGGCCTTCGCTATGGCGAAGGCAAGATTTATTACAAGAATGGCACTGAAGAGAAGATTTACTGGCAAGGCCCCTCCATCGGCTGGGACTTTGGCGGCAATGGTTCCCGCACCCTGGTACTGGTTTACGGGTCAGATCAGCCGGAAGACCTTTATGACCGCTTTGCAGGCGTTGAGGGCACGGCCTATCTTGTGGGCGGCGTTGGCGTGAACTTTCAGAAGCATGACAATATTACGTTGGCTCCCATTCGCACCGGGGTTGGTGCAAGGCTTGGTGCCAATATCGGCTACCTTAAATATTCCGCGAAACCGACCTGGAACCCGTTCTGATCAATTCTGGCGGTTAACCACTGCACAGCACTGGCAGACGCGTTAACTTTGCGTTAAGCCTGTCTGGTCCGCCCTTTGCAATTTGGCTTGTATCGATGGCCAAAGGGGCGAAGTGGGTGGTGTGATGTCTCAAACAGAGACTTTATTGTTGTTCGTGTTGGGTTTCTGCGTGGCGCTGTTTGTGGTGCTGCTGTTTGGCCGGGGCATTTGGGCATTGATCGGGTCGTGGTCAGGCTGGCGGGAAGCCCGCAGGGTACCTGCAGCCATCCGGGAACTGCAAGCCGAACGTGACGGCCTGAAAGCCGAAAAGGCCATGATGGCCCAGAAACTTGAAGCCACCCTCAATGACATGAAAATGCGCATGGCCG
>JANMEM010000207.1:0-6392 GCA_031376985.1 Hyphomicrobiales bacterium | reverse complement strand
CCCGAAGGGGGGAGGGGGGCCTTTGATGTTTGACGTCAACAAAATCCGCGCTGACTTTCCCATCCTCTCGCGGGAGGTTTATGGCAAGCCGCTTGTTTATCTCGACAACGCGGCCTCATCGCAGAAGCCGCAGGTTGTTGTTGATGCGATGGTCAAGAGTATGACCATGGAATATGCCAATGTGCATCGCGGTTTGCATTTCCTATCGAATGCGGCGACGCAGGCTTTTGAGGATGCGCGGGAAAGTGTGCGTCGTTTCTTGAATGCTCCGTCCAAGGATCAAATTATCTTCACGCGCAATGCCACGGATGCGATCAACCTTGTGGCTTCGTCTTTTGGGGGCATGGTTATTGGGGAGGGGGATGAAATCGTGCTCTCCATTCTTGAGCACCACTCCAACATTGTGCCCTGGCACTTTCACCGGGAGCGTCGGGGGGCTGTTCTGAAGTGGGCACCGATTGATGACGAGGGGAATTTTCTGCTTGAGGACTATGCCAAGCTTTTGACGTCGCGGACAAAGATGGTGGCGATCACCATGATGTCGAATGCGCTGGGAACCATCATGCCGATTCATGAGATTATCCGTTTGGCGCATGACAAGGGCATTCCCGTGCTGGTGGATGCGAGCCAGGCGGCGGTGCATGGCGAGGTAGATGTGCAGGCGCTGGATGCGGATTTTGTGGTGTTTACCGGGCATAAAACCTATGGCCCGACGGGCATTGGCGTGCTTTATGGCAAGGCTGAACACTTGAAAAAAATGCCGCCTTATCAAGGCGGTGGCGAGATGATCCTGGAAGTTACTGAAGCTGGCGTAACCTATAACGACCCGCCTCACCGGTTTGAGGCTGGAACGCCTGCGATTGTCGAGGCTATCGGCCTTGGGGCGGCGCTGGACTATATGCGTAGTGTAGGCGCCGATGCGATTGTGGCGCATGAAAATGCGTTGCATGACCATGCCATGGAACGGCTGACGCAGATCAATTCATTGCGGATTTTCGGGCGGGCACGCGCCAAGGGGCCGATTATTTCGTTCACCATGGAGGGTGCGCATGCCCATGACGTGGCCACGGTGATTGATAGGCAGGGTGTGGCTGTGCGGGCGGGCACACATTGTACACAGCCGTTGTTGCAGCGCTTTGGCGTGACGGCGACCTGCCGTGCGTCTTTCGGCATGTACAACACCCATGAAGAGGTTGATAAACTGGCGGACGCGCTTATCTCTGCACAAAGGATCTTTTCATGAGCGACATGGCCATAGCAGTCGAGAATGCCCCGAACCCCTCCGCCATTCCGGCGGATGAATTGGCACGGCTGACGGATGACATCGTGGGTGCGTTGAAGACGGTGTATGACCCGGAGATCCCCGTTGATATTTACGAGCTGGGGCTGATTTACAAGGTCGACATTGATGACGACCGTTTTGTGGCGATTGACATGACGCTGACGGCGCCGGGCTGCCCGGTGGCTGGCGATATGCCGGGCTGGGTGGAGAATGCCGTGGGCTCTGTTGCTGGTGTGTCCGGCGTCAAGGCCAAAATTACCTTTGACCCGCCATGGGACCAGAGCCGCATGTCGGAAGAGGCACGCATGGCTATGAATATGTGGTAATGGAGACGATAATGGCATCCGCAACACCACGTCCACGCCCTGCAATTTTAACCATGACCGACGCTGCGGCGTCGCGCGTGCGCGAACTCATGGCCAAGGACGAAGGCGTTGGTCTGCGCGTTGGCGTGAAGAATGGCGGCTGTGCTGGCATGGAATACACCATGGAATGGGCCAAGGAATCGAAGCCGTTTGACGAAGTTGTGGTGCAGGATGGCGCGAAGGTTTTGATTGAAGCCAAGGCCCTGATGTTTTTGCTGGGAACGCAGATGGACTACCAGACCGGGATTTTGAAGTCAGGCTTTGTGTTCAACAATCCGAACCAGATTTCGGCTTGTGGCTGTGGCGAGAGCGTTGAGATCAAGCCAGCGCAAATGCCTGCGGCTTAAAACTTCCGGAGTGAAGCGGCTTTTGCGTCGCTGGTGAAGTTCACGCCGATCATGTCGTGGCGTCTCCATGCGATTTCTGCGTCACGAATGGAGCTGTCTGCGACTACGAAGAGTCTGAACTTGTCGGGAAGCTCATTGGTTGAGTCCACGAGCACTTTGGCACCGGTTTCAGACATATCCCGCAAAACGCAGTCTATGGCGCGCATGTCGTCCAATATGATTTTGGCAGACTTCAACACGCGTCTGCGTGTTGCCACGCGACGTTGATCTGCCGTTGTGATCTCAACTAGCTCTTTTGGTTGATCGGCCGCCATGGCAGCGACCATAGGCGCGAGACGTTAACTTAGAGAAAATGCCATAGCCTCTATTAAGTCTTGTTTAATTTCAACGTGCAGCTGTTTTTGCCGGGCGGGCGAGGAAAGCAGGCATGTTGCCCGCGTTGAAGCCGCCGTGATCTGGCGCGTCGTTTTGCTCGTGATAATCACGACGGGGGCGGGGATTGCGTTCGGGTTTTGCTGCCGGGGCAGGCTTTTCGACCACCGGTGCTGTTTCGACGGCACGGGGTTTACGCTCGGGTTTTTTCTCGCGGATGCGGCGTTCGCGAACAGGCTTTGGCGCGTCATCGACGTCATCAGTCGCGATGGTTTCGCCGACAGCGAACCATTCCATCTCTTTTTTGAGCAAGGCTTCGATGGCCTTGAGGTGTTTCGTATCAGCAGACGACACCATCATATAGGCGTGGCCTTCACGACCGGCACGACCCGTGCGGCCAATGCGGTGAACGTAGTCTTCGGCATGTATTGGCACGTCAAAGTTGAAGACATGGCTGACCTCGGGAATGTCGAGACCGCGGGCGGCAACGTCGGATGCGATGAGGAAGGTGACTTCCTGGGCGCGGAATGCTGTCAGCATTTTCAGGCGTGCCGACTGGTCCATGTCGCCATGGAGTGCTCCAGCATTGAAGCCGTGGCGCTTCAGGGATTTTTCAAGCAAGGCCACGGTGGTTTTGCGGTTGGCAAAAATGATGGCGTTGTTGATCTTGTCCTGGCTGCGGATGAGCTTGCGAAGAGCATCGCGTTTGGCGGCGGCTTCGGACGGTACCTTCACTGCAAATTGCGAGATGGTAGGTGCCGCCGACGAGACGGACGAAGTCTCCACTTGCACCGGGTTGTGCAGGAATTGCGCTGTCAGCCGCTGGATTTCAGACGGCATGGTTGCCGAGAAAAACAGGGTTTGGCGCGTAAACGGCAATAGCTTGCAGATGCGTTCAATGTCGGGAATGAAGCCCATGTCGAGCATGCGGTCAGCTTCGTCGATGACGAGGAGTTCGACGCCTGTCAGCAACAGCTTGCCCCGTTCGAAATGGTCAAGCAGACGGCCTGGTGTGGCAATAACAACGTCGGCACCACGGTCAATCTTGGCGGCTTGCGGATCGAAGGCGACACCGCCGATAAGGAGGGCGATGTTTATATTGTGTTGCTTCCCGAGACTTTCAAACGCTTCCTGCACCTGCACCGCCAATTCGCGGGTTGGTTCGAGAATCAAGGTGCGCGGCATGCGGGCACGGGCGCGGCCTTTTTCGAGAAGATGAAGCATGGGCAACACGAAAGCTGCGGTTTTGCCTGAACCAGTCTGGGCAAGGCCCAGCACGTCGCGGCGGGCAAGGGCGTGGGGAATGGCTTCAGCCTGTATGGCTGTTGGCATGGTGTAACCAGCAGCGGTTACGGCTTCGAGAACTTTTGGGCTGAGCCCAAGGGTGGAAAAACTCATGTGGAGCGAAAATATCCGGGCGATAAAAAAGGAAAACGGACGGGGACCTCGCCATCGGGCCAGCGTCGCATGGGGCAGCACATAGGCGTGTTGGGGTAAAGAGTCAAATTCTTGAATGATATGTGAAAAGCTGGTGCGACCATGCAGCGCCGTTGCATTGACCAGAAACCATAAGGCGGCGAACCTGCCCCTGAGGAAGGGAAAGTATGCGGCGCAATTCTGGCGAGTCTTTTGTTTTGTTGGCGTCTGCCTGCCTTGTCATGCTTGCCTGTGGCGTTATTCCCTTGGGCTTCGTGTTCTTCTATTCCGTGCATGACACTTTTGCGGGCAACGATTTTTTGTTCGTGGGCGGCCAATGGTTTTGGCAGGTGTTCAACGCGCCTGAATTTCAATGGGCGCTGCTCCGCAGCTTGCTGTTCTCGGTTCTGGTATTGCTGGTGCAAATTCCTTTGGGACTTTGGGTGGCATTGCGCTTGCCGAAAAGCGGAATACTGGCATCGGTGCTCGTGGTTGCCATGGCCGTGCCGCTGCTCACTCCGGCCCTGGTCGTGGGCTATCTCTGGAAAGTGTTGGCATTGCCTGAAGCCGGGCTGTTGACGAATGCTGCTGCAATTATAGGGCTTGGCCTAGACATGAACAGCAAGCTCGTGACGTGGACGGTTTTGCTGCTGATGGATGCCTGGCACTGGACAAGCCTTGTGGTGCTGCTCGCTTATGCCGGGCTGAAGGCCATTCCAGACGACTATTATCGCGCAGCCCGCATTGACGGGGCAAAGCCTTGGGCCGTATTTCGCTACATTCAATTGCCCAAACTGAAACTCGTCTTGGGCATCGCAGTGTTGCTGCGCTTCATGGACAGCTTCATGATCTACACGGAGGCCTATGTGGTGACGCGGGGCGGCCCCGGTGTTTCGACAACGTTTCTGTCGCATGAGCTTGTGCAGACGGCGACCATTCAATTTGATCTGGGCGAGGGCAGTGCCATGGCTGTGATTTATTTTGCCGTGGTGGTGTGTGTGTCGGTGTTGTTCTATCGGCAGGTGTCGCTGGGTGAGGTGCAATCATGAGTGAGAAACGTTTTCCCCTTGTGCCTGTAATTTATACGGCCCTTTTGATGTTGCCTGTCTATTGGCTGGTAACAATGGCTTTTAAGACCAATGGCGAAATTGCAGGTCGGCTGACCTTGTTTCCAGAGGCCCCGACCTTGCGACATCTAAAACTGATCTTCACGGAAAAGGCATGGTGGATGGGCTATGTCCACGCGCTGATTTATGTCTGCATGAATGTGGTGATTTCGGTGGGCGTTGCCTTGCCTGCGGCCTATGCGTTTTCGCGCTATGCGTTCCCCGGCAAGCGGCCCTTGTTTTTTGGATTTCTGGTGTTCCGCATGATGGCGCCCGTTATTTTGCTGGTACCGTTTGTGCAGATTTTTTCAGACCTTGATCTCTACGACACGCACATTGCCGTGGCACTGGCCCATTGCTTTTTCAATGTGCCAATCGCGGTCTGGATTCTGGAAGGATTCATTTCGTCAGTGCCCCGCGAAATTGATGAGAGTGCCAGAATTGACGGACATTCACTGTGGAGTTTTTTCCGGCGCATTCTCATCCCCCAAATTGGACCGGGTATCGCGGTCACAGCGTTCTTCTGCTTCATGTTTTCCTGGGTGGAATTCCTGTTGGCAAATGCCTTGACAGCTGTTGCCGCAAAACCGATCAGCGGAATCATGACGCGGGCAGGCGGCGTTCTGGCTGGTGACTTCGGTTTGCTGGCCGCTGCAAGTGTGGTCGGGTTTATTCCCGGCGTGATTTGCATTGTGCTGGTGCGAAAACACCTGGTGCGCGGGTTCTCTATGGGGCGCGTGGCTTAGCGCCTTCGTTTCGACTGCCGGAACTGTGGCCTTGCCATGCGCTTCATTGGTTTTCCGGTTTTGCCTTCGGAGATAATCTCAAACCGCAATCCACCCTTGATGGGGGCGACTTCCATCAGGCGAACTTCGACGTCGTCGCCGAGTTGGAAGGTTTCGCCCGTGGCGGTGCCGACGAGTGCATGGCGCGAAGCGTCGAAGGCGTAGTAGTCTTTGCCGAGGGTGGAGGCGGGCACGAAACCGTCAGCTCCGGTGTCGTTGAGAACCACAAACATTCCCGCTGAAACAACGCCGCTGATGCGGCCTTTGAACTGTGCGCCGAGGCTTGTGCCTAGAAAGCTTGCAACCATGCGATCATTGGTTTCGCGTTCAGCGATCATGGAGCGGCGTTCTGCGGCGGAGATGAGTTCGGCGGTTGCTTCGAGCTGCGCAATATCGTCCGTGGACAGACCATCTGATCCGAGTTTGAGTGATGTGATGAGCGCGCGGTGCACGATCAGGTCGGCATAGCGGCGGATGGGGGAGGTGAAGTGAGCGTAGTTGGCGAGGGACAGGCCGAAGTGCCCTGCATTCAGCGGGCGGTATTGAGCCTGCGATTGTGAGCGCAACACCACTTCATGGACGACGCGATGTTGCGGTGTGTCCTTGGCGGCGCGGAGGATTTGATTGAAGTGTTTCGCACGCACGACTTGACCCAGTGCGAAGGGTATGTTCGCTGTGCGCAGGAATTCTTGCAGGGAGCGCAGCTTTTCCTGCGAGGG
>JANMEM010000494.1:0-19282 GCA_031376985.1 Hyphomicrobiales bacterium | reverse complement strand
CCGTTTAAGCCAATCTCGTCACTTCTCGCAAAGCGAATCTGTAGCTTTTGAGACGCTTCCGGTGGGGCCGAGATGCGGGTGACAAAACTGGTGCTTTCACCCGGGCGCAACAGCGGTTTTGAACCTGTATCCAATGTCCAGGTATAGAGTTCTTCGCCGGATGGTCCGGTCAAGGCAAAGCGGAGCCAAGGAATTCTCCTGGGTTCACCGTCAACATTTGCAATCACCCCTTTGACCGACAAGATTCGCTGGCCATCCATGATGATGTGTTCGCGTTCAACGCCCCGCACCTCGAGGCCGTACAAATTTATGTCATACCCCAGGGCATTATAGGCCCGGATGCTGATGGGTGCTGCATTCACAACGGTTTCAGGCATGGCAGCGGCAGCAACAAAAGGTGCCAATACAACACCTCCGAAAACTGCCCATTGTTGCAGTTTTCTCCGGTGCAGCGACCTCCGCAGCTGGTGTTCATCCTGCGCATCCCGCGCCAATTGTGCGAGACGCGATGCTTCCACGTCAGGCGCGTCATCATAATCAATCACTGCCGGAAGCCGCCGTTGAGGCGCTTCACTGATGTCTATCGCGTCAATGGTTTCGGCCTCACGCCAGCGGTGGCCGCAACTGCGACAGGTCAGCAACACGGAGCCTGACGCCAGAGACGGCAGATTATAGCGAGTTGAACACGACGGGCAGCAGACAATCATCCGTGGAAGCTATCTGCCCACGTGGTTAAGAACGGGTTAAACAGACTCCAGACCGAATCAGGGAAAACGCTTGTGTTGCAATTGGATGCTGTGGGTTTGCGCTATGGCAATGGACCGGAAGTGTTGCGGGATGTCAGCGTCAGGCTGGAGGCGGGTGAATTTGCTTTTCTGACGGGGGCTTCGGGTGCAGGCAAAACCAGTTTGTTGCGGTTGCTGTTTTTGGCATTGAGGCCAACGCGCGGGCGTTTGGAACTGTTCGGTGAAGACGTCATGTCGCTGCACCGCAAGGCGCTGCCCAAGCTGCGCCGGCGGATCGGCGTTGTGTTTCAGGATTTCCGCCTGCTTGATCACCTTTCTACATTTGACAATGTGGCCTTGCCACTTCGCATTCTCGGACAAAAGCCTGAGGCTTATAAGCGGGATGTAAAAGACATTTTGCAATGGGTGGGCCTTGGTGACAAATTGGAAGCGCTGCCGCCGGTTTTATCAGGTGGAGAAAAACAGCGTGCGGCAATCGCCCGCGCCGTAATTTCAAAGCCTGATATTCTTTTGGCTGACGAACCCACGGGCAATGTTGATCCGGCACTGGCCAAACGTTTGCTTCATCTCTTTTCCGAATTGAACCGCCAGGGCACCACGGTGCTGTTGGCCACACACGACGAATCATTGATCGCCCAAAGCAATGCAACGATTTGGCATTTGGAACAGGGAAAGTTGCAGGTGTCATGACAGATCGGCAATCAAAGCCCGGGTCAATTGTGCCAACGGATGCGGCACCCTTGCGAACCCTTACGGCTGTCATGGCGGTCATGTGTTTTCTTGCAATGCTGTCCGTGGGTGCCATGTTGTTGATCAACCGCGCTGTGGCGCAATGGGCTTCGGGCTTGGCTAGCGAAGTGACGGTGCAACTTCCACAGCTGTCCAGCCGTGACATGGATCAGGATTTGGCCACGCTTACTGAACTGCTTGCGGAGGTGGACGGCGTCAAGGGTGTTACAATTTTGGACCGTAAGGAAGGTGAGAAGCTGTTGGCCCCCTGGATAGGTGAAGACGGTCTGGACGCCTTGCCAATTCCCCGTCTCATTCGTGTGGTGGTGGATGACAAGCACCAACCGGATTTTGCTGCGATGGAAGTTCAATTGCAGGCGGCTGTGCCTACCGCACGTTTGGACACCCACCGGAAATGGGAAGCTGAATTGCGGCGCATGGCCTCCACACTCACCATGATATCTTCCGTCGTGCTTGCATTGATTTCCCTGTCGGCCGTCGCAATGGTGATTTTTGCGGCACGGGCCGTGTTGGAGGCAAATCGCAATGTTGTCGAGGTTTTGCATATTGCGGGCGCTGATGATGACTTTATCGCAAATCAAATCAATCGGCGTTTTGTTGCCGCAGGATTCTGGTCGGGACTTATCGGATTGACGGGCGGTGTGGCAATGTTCCTGGCCTTGGGCTATTGGGACATTGGCGAGAATAGCGGTGTGGCGTCAGCGGCGCGTGGTCTTTTCTATCTGCCGCAGGAGGGTGACTGGCGCAGTCTTGCGTGGTTTCTGGTGGTGCCAATTGCTGCAACATCAATTGCCTTGGTCACATCCCGCATGGCGTTGAAACGCATGTTGGGAGAGGCGCAATGATTGCCCTTCGTTCGGCTGTTTTTAACGCCGTCTTCTATCTGAATCTGACATTGTTTCTGGTCTTGGGTTCACCCCTGCTTGCAGCACCCCGAATCTGGGCAATCCGCGCCTTGCAACTCTGGGCCAGGTCGTCACTGTGGTGGTTGCGGATATTGTGCGGAATTGAAATTGAGGTGAGAGGAAAGAACAACATTCCCGTGGGTGCAGCGCTGATTGCTGGCAAACATCAATCGCTGTGGGAAACCTTTGCGATACTGCCCTTGCTTGATGACCCCTGTATGGTGTTGAAGCGTGAACTGACATTCATTCCGTTTTTCGGCTGGTTTGCCTTCAAATTCCGGATGATTGCGGTTGAGCGTTCGGCGGGCTCCGCAGCGCTGCGCAACCTGGTGAAGCGCGGAAAACAGGAGGTCGAGGCCAATCGGCAAATTGTCATCATGCCGGAAGGCACACGCAAAGGCCCGGACGATCTACCGGACTACAAGCCGGGTGCTGCCGCACTTTACTCACAACTGAATGTACCTTGCGTACCCTTTGGCCTCAATGCCGGACTGTTTTGGCCGCGGCGGAAATTCCTGCGCTTCCCCGGCACCATTATCCTGGAGTTTCTCCCGGTCATCCCGCCGGGTTTGCGCCGCGCTGATTTCCAGAATCAATTGATCACCGCAATTGAGACCTCTACGAAGGCTTTGGTGGCGGAAACGCGTATGAAACAAAACTAGAACAAACTCTGGACTCTTTATTGTTTCCATGTCTATTCTGGCTGGCATGTTGCCTGCCATCTCACATGAAATCTGGAAAGCCAAATACCGTTTTGTCCGGGCCGATGGCACGGCGGAACAGTCACTTGAAGAGAGTCTGAACCGTGTGGCAACGGCGGTGGCGGAGGCTGAAATTCCTGAACTGCGGGAATTATGGCGCACGCGTTTTCTGGAGGTCATGACTGATTTGAGCTTCATTCCCGCCGGGCGCATTCTGGCAGGTGCGGGTACTTGCCGTGCAGTGACGCTGTTCAACTGCTATGTCATGGGAACAATTCCTGACTCCATCCCCGGCATTTTTTCAGGCCTCACTGAAGCCGCCCAAACCCTGCAACAGGGCGGCGGTATTGGCCACGATTTTTCCACACTGCGCCCAAAGGGTGCGCCGGTGGTCAGTGTGGGAGCCGATGCATCAGGGCCCCTCAGCTTTATGGATGTCTGGGACACCATGTGTCGCACCATCATGTCGGCAGGTGCGAGGCGTGGCGCCATGATGGGAACCTTGCGCTGCGACCATCCTGATATTGAAGCCTTCATCGATGCCAAACGCGAAGCGTCACGGCTGCGCAATTTCAATGTTTCGGTATTGGTGACGGACGCATTCATGCGGGCGATTGAGGCAAACGCGCCATGGTCATTGCAGTTTGAAGGGACGGTTTACAAAACCATTCAGGCACGGGAACTGTGGCAGCAGATCATGCAAGCCACATATGATGTGGCAGAGCCTGGAGTGATTTTCATTGATCGTGTCAATGAACGAAATCCGCTGTCCTATTGCGAAACAATTTCCTGCACCAACCCTTGCGGCGAGCAACCACTCCCACCCTATGGCGCATGCCTGTTGGGATCACTCAACCTGACCCGCTTCGTTATTGATCCTTTCAGGGAGAGCGCGCGACTGGATTTGGTGCGATTGCAGAACGTCGCTGGTGTAGCCGTCCGCTTTCTCGATAATGTGGTAGACGTCTCAAACTACCCCTTGCCGCAACAGCGGGAAGAAGCGATTGCGAAAAGGCGTCTGGGCCTTGGTGTAACAGGACTGGCCAATGCCTTGTTCATGTGCGGCTTGCGTTACGGATCACCGGAAGCCGCGGCAGCCACCAAGACATGGATGCAGGCCATAGAAGAGTCTGCGATGGATACAAGCATAGAACTCGGCGAAGAGAAGGGCAGCTTCCCCATGTTCTCATCGGCCTTTTATCTGGCAACGCCCTATGCGCGACAGCTGCCCCATGAGGTGCGCGGGGCCATTGCAGCGAAGGGCTTGCGGAATGGATTGTTGACCTCGGTTGCACCGACCGGGACAATTTCCCTGCTGGCGGGCAATGTGTCGAGCGGCATCGAGCCGGTGTTCAGCCTGTCGCAATCCCGAAAGATTCTCAACCCCGATGGCAGCCACCGTGTCGAGCAGCTGGAGGATTTTGGTTATGCCGCATGGCGCGGGTCACATGCTGGCAATGGCACCGGGGCCTTGGTGACGATGGCAGATCTGACAGCAGATGAGCATCTGGCGATGCAGGCGGCGGCACAGGCCCATGTTGACAGCTCGATTTCCAAAACCATCAATGTTCCGGCAGACTATGCCTTTGAAGATTTTATTTCGATTTATGAGAAGGCTTGGAAACTGGGATTGAAAGGCTGCACCACCTTCCGCCCCAATGCGGTCACGGGTTCGGTTTTGTCAGAGGTGCCGCTGGAAGATTGCCCATCCTGTGGCAGTACCAATCTTGATAACAAGGAAGGCTGCAAAACCTGCCGCGATTGCGGTACTGCTTTTTGTGGTTGACATCCCGGAAATATTGTTCTATGTTTGTTCCCATGCTGATTCACGGAACTCCCATCGCCGCCGACCTTCCTTCAGACCCTTCTTTCAAGGATCGCTTCTGGTATTGGACCGGGGCGTCAGGTCGTAAATATATTCACTCAGTCTATGCCCTTGAGGACTGTCCGCCCCTGCCGGGTGCGATTTATGTAGGCGTGCGCCGCGAGGGGCCATTGCGAATCGTCATGGGCATTGGCCGCTTTACGCCATTCTGGGACGGGCCATTGGGCTCACGCGACCTTGCGGCTTTACGTAACAAGGGTGTCGATGAAATCCACGTTCACCTGTTGGCAAAGTCACCCGAAGTGGCTGAAGCCATCCTGGAAGACCTGTTGCAGGCTTATGACCATGAAGAGACGGGCTTCAGTGAATCCGCTCCGGGTGCTGCACGAACAGGGGTGAGCGCAACAGCAGCGTGAACACAAGCCCCAAGCCAAAGCCTCCAATATGGGCCCACCATGCAACGCTCTGGTCTTCGGGCGCATCCACCCACAGGCTGACCACTTGCAAGGCCATCCAGCCTCCGAGAACAATCCACGCCGGAATTTTGAGTGGTATGCGCATGAACAGCAATATCCAGACCCGGGCCTGCGGATAGAGCAGCAAATAGGCTGCAAGCACTCCTGATACCGCCCCCGAAGCACCAATCAGCGGGTCATGACTGTTGGGCTGCATCAGAACATGGGTCATGGCAGCTGCCACTCCGCTCAGCAGATAAAACAACGCAAAGCCGACGTGGCCGAACGCGTCTTCCACATTATCGGCGAACACCCAGATGAACGCCATGTTGCCCAGCAAATGTATCCACCCCGCATGAAGAAACATATGTGTGATCAGGGTGAAAGGCTCTGCAATCGGATTGAATGCCGGGTTGGGAACGCGGGTCAAATCCAATAATTCGGTCGGCACAACGCCAAACCCGTTTTCAGCCAATAGCAGCGCCTCATCACCCCGCAATGGACCCGTGATCAAAAACACCAGGACATTGAGGACAATGATCGCCAGCGACACATACTGGAACCGGATAAGCCGCAGCGGATTGTCATCTTTCAGAGGCACAAACATGTGGGCGTCATCCAATCAGCAGCTTGACTGCAAGCAGCAACATGATCCCTGCAATACAAAAGTCAATGATACGCCAAACCTTCGGCTGACCAAGCCACGGGCCAAGTGCCTTCGCCCCGTAACCCAAGGCAAAAAACCAGACAAGTGATGCCACAGATGCCCCTGCTGCAAAAGGCACCTGTTCACCTTGCGGCCGAGCATTTGCAATCGATCCCACAAGAATAACTGTATCCAGATAGACATGTGGATTGAGCAGGGTAAAGGCAGCACAGGCCAAAAGTGCTGACATCAATGTGCCAACCCCTTCAGCGGTTGCCCCCATGCCTGTGGGATGAAGTCCCCGCAGAAAAGCCTTTAGGCCATACCAAATCAGAAACGCCGCACCGCCGTAGGTCATGACAGGCACAAACATCGGCAGCGCCTTGATCAAGGCACCAAGTCCGAACACACCCGCCCAAATCAGCAAGGCGTCGCAAAGTGCACAAAACAGGCAAACCCAGAAGATATGGGACTTCAAAACACCCTGCCGGATCACAAAGGCATTCTGCGCACCAATGGCAACAATCAGACTGCCACCCAATAGAAATCCGGCGACAGCAGCCGAAAACATCAGCGCGTCTTCCCCGGCACCCACAACACATCGCCATCACCCGCAACCGAATTGGCCCAGCGACTGGCAACGAACAGGAAATCCGAAAGACGATTGACGTAAGCAAGTGCCGGAGCGCTGACGGCTTCGCCCTCAACACCATTCAGTGCAACCATCAAACGCTCGGCACGGCGGCAAACAGTCCGGCCCTGATGCAGATAAGCCCCAGCAGCCGTTCCACCGGGCAATACAAAGGACCGCAAGGGTGAAAGTGTAGCGTTGAGCTGGTCGATTTCCTGTTCAAGCCGTTCCGCCTGTGTGGCAAGAATCCTTAAAGGTTCCCATTCCAGTTTCTGGCCACGGTCTGGAACACAAAGGTCAGCACCCAGATCAAACAATTCATTTTGGATGCGGGCCAGCATGTCATCCAGCAAAGCCAACCGCACATGCGTAGTGTGCTGACGCACCAAGCCGATCACCGCATTGGTTTCATCCACCGTGCCATAAGCCTCGATGCGCAAATCCGCCTTCGACACTCGCTCGCCGGACCCCAGTGAGGTTTCGCCACCATCTCCGGTGCGGGTATAAATTCTGTTCAAGACAACCATTGTCACCGCCTAAAGCAAGTATGTCAAATTTGGAAGCGCCGCTTATTCATTGCGCAGATAGGCCGATGGTTTTGCCGAAAGCGCCCGCGCCGTGACCAGCAGACCCGCCGCAATCGACAGCACCATCGCAGCCACGGCAGTGATCACCGCCGTCGCCCAGGAAAAACTCCACGGCATCTCCAGGATGAACCTTGCGAGATACCACGCACCTAAAGTCCCCGACATGATACCAAACAGCGCTGATACAAATCCCAACAACCCATATTCAATCATGAACGAGGTCAGCAATTGCCGCCGCGTTGCGCCGTAGGTTTTCAGCACGACTGTTTCATAAGTTCGCGTTGCAAGGCCCGAAGCCATGGCACCCGCCAAAACCAGAATGCCCGTAAGCAAAGTAAGACCATTGGCACCGCGAACCGCCGCCAACATTTGCCCAAGCAAAGCCCCGACTGTCGCCAGAGCATCCTTCACCCGAACCGCTGTCACCGACGGAAATTCTGCTGCCATTGTGTTCAGGAGTTTCGCTTCATCCCCATCCTGCATTTCCACGGTGACGATATGGGCATGCGGTGCGGCTGCCAGTGTATTGGGTGTGAACACCAAAACAAAATTGATGCCCATGCTGCGCCAGTTGACGCGGCGAAGATTAGCAACTTCGGCTTCAATCTCTCGTCCCAAAACATTGACTGTGATCTGGTCCCCGATCTTGAGTTCAAGGCCGTCTGCAATTTCCTGCTCTATCGACACCAGAGGTTTACCCGCATAATCCTTAGCCCACCATTGACCTTCAACCAATTCAGATCCGCTTGGTATGTCTGCCGCATAGGTTAAACCACGGTCACCTTGCAGGGCCCAGCCTGACCCCGGCTTTGCCACAACCTTGTCAGCGGCAACACCTTTGACTGCCGTGATACGACCACGCAACATCGGCGCATTGCCAACTCCGGTGACTCCAGCTTCTTTTTGCAGAGCTGAACGAAAATTCGGCAGCTCGTCATTCCGTACATCAAGAAAAAAGAACGCGGGCGCTTTTTCTGGAATGCCGGCTTTCAATTCATTGGTGATGGTGCGATCGGTCAGGGCCAAAGTCACAAACAAAGACAGGCCCAGGCCCAAGGCAAGTATAATGGAAAAGCTGGAAGCGCCCGGACGATAGAGTGACGTCACGGCATGGCGCAGCAAAACATTTTTTGGTTTTGGAAGGAGTTGAATTAAACGCAAAAGCCCGAAAGCCAACACGCTCAAGATCGCAAAGCTCCCCGCAAGGCCCGCAAGATACATCAGCGTGATCTGCATATTCTCCGACATCACAGTGACCAGCAAGGCTGCAGTTCCCAGAAAAGCAAACGACAAAGCGACCCAACGCCATGACAGGCCTTCTTGTCCCGACACAAGATGATTGCGAAACAGGTCCGCTCCCCGAATATTTGCGATGCGTGCCAACGGCAGAATGGCGAAAGCCAAAAGCACTAATACGCCCAGAACGCCAGCGGCCAGCACTGGCAGCCATTGAACGGACATTGAAACGGGGAGCGGCAGAATCTGCCCCGCGAAATATTTCAACAGGAAGGGCGACACAGCACCAATCCCCAGAGCAACTGCAACGCCGATGAAGCCCACCAGCAAAATCTCCGTCAGATAAAGCCCGAACACGTCTTTCGACGTGAGACCCAAGCATTTCAAGGTGGCAATTGAACTGGTGCGACCGGACACAAAAGCCGAGATCGCATTGGCCATTCCGGCGCCGCCAACAACAAGCGCTGCCAAAGCCACCAGCGTCATGAAGTAGCCGAGACGATCCACGAAGCGCCCCGCACCACCCGCAGCATTGTCGGTGGCCCGCACACGCCAACCCGCATTTGGAAATTGTTTTTCCGCATCCTCCGTGATCGCTTTGGCTGCGGCGAGGTTTGAACCCGTCGGCAATTTGACCCTGTAATTCCAGGTGATCAAACTGCCGGGCTGTATCAGTCCCGTCGTCAGCAAGGCCGCATGCGTCATCAACATGCGTGGCCCCAGAATAATGCCCTCGCCGATACGATCGGGCTCCGCAGTGATGACGGCTGCAACCTTCAAAACTGTTGTACCGATTTTCAGTGTGTCGCCAATTTTGACGCCGAGCCGACCCAGCAACAATTCATCCACGGCAACGCCGTGAACATTGTCGGCCACTGTCAATGCTGATGCAAGTTCGACATCGTTGGCCAAAACAAGTTTGCCATAAAGCGGATAGGCCTGATCAACGGCCTTGATTTCCACCAGTGTGGACTTGGCATTTGCCGTGGCCATGGCACGCAACGTGGCCACGCGGCTGACCGCGCCTTTGCTTCTGACATAGGCAAGCTCATCT
Organism: Hyphomicrobiales bacterium; assembly: GCA_031376985.1. Taxonomy (GTDB): domain Bacteria; phylum Pseudomonadota; class Alphaproteobacteria; order Rhizobiales; family Aestuariivirgaceae; genus Aestuariivirga. The sequence goes on along the minus strand of JANMEM010000494.1, from coordinate 9,746 downwards.
GCAGTGGCTTCGCGTTGGACCAGCGAAAACGCAATGTCACCGCCGAGCAGGGGTTGCCCCTGTTCCGTCAAACCCTGTTCAATGGCAGAGGTGAGGGATCCGATAATGGCGATTGCTGCCACACCCAACGTGAGACACGTCAACAGGATATAAAAGCCTTTAAGTCCCGAACGCAAATTCAGTGCGGCATAGCGCAGCCAAAGCCCGATATTCATCAGTGAGCACCCTCGCTGATCAAGCCATCACGCACTTCAATGATGCGGTCACAGCGTTTGGCCAATTGCCGATCATGCGTGACAAGCAAGAGCGTGGCGTCGTTGTTTTGGCGAATGCCGAAGAGCAGATCCATAATGGCCTGGCCGGTGTCCTGATCAAGATTGCCCGTGGGCTCATCCGCTAGAATAATCCGTGCTCCCGCGGCCAGTGCCCGCGCTATGGCAACACGTTGCTGCTCGCCACCTGAAAGCTGACCGGGATAATGCGTAAGGCGGTGGCCGAGACCCACTTCACCTAGCTTGTCCCGGGCCAGGGTTTCGGCATTGGAAACACCCTTGAACTCCAACGGCAGGGCCACGTTCTCAACCGCTGTCAATGTTGGGATCAAATGGAACGACTGGAACACGATGCCCACATTGTCGCGGCGAAGGTCTGAAAGCTGCGATTCGGATTTGCCATGCACAGCCTCGCCCCGGATAAACAATTCGCCCGATGAGACAGGCTCCAGACCCGCCATAACCATCAAAAGCGAGGTTTTGCCGGACCCCGAAGGTCCGACAATGCCAATAGCCTCACCTGCCATGGCGTCCATCGACACGCCTTTGAGAATGTGAACGGCACCCGCCCGTGATGACAAAGTAAGCTCAACATTGCGAAGCGAAAGGGCAGGGGTCACAGAAAATCCTTTGAGAAGGCGAAGTCAGAGAGATGGGGCGGCAGAGGTGATTTGTCGATACGTCACTTGCGCTCTACGGCAGAACACCACACATAGACGTTCATGTTCAGATTTTCCGTTGTCTTGCTCGCGCTGTTTCTCATTTTTCTTCCGGTCCGCGCCGAAACCATAACCCTGCTTGCATTGGGTGACAGCCTGACCGCTGGATTGGGACTTGATCCGGCACAGGCTTTCCCCGCCAAACTTGAGGCCGCCCTGAAAGTTAAAGGCCATGACGTTGTCGTGATGAATGCGGGTGTGTCCGGTGATACAGCAGCGCAAGGTGCCGCACGTCTGGACTGGGCGCTGACGGATGCTGTGGATGGCGTACTGGTTGAACTGGGCGCAAACGATGCTTTGCGGGGCTTGCCTCCAGAACAGGCTGAAAAAGCCCTCGATGAAATTTTGGCCAAACTGAAACAGCGCAATCTTCCGGTGCTGCTTCTGGGCATGAAAGCCCCACCCAACCTCGGTCCTGACTATGGCCAGAAATTTGACGCCTTGTATCCGGCACTGGCCGGAAAATATGGTGCAGCGCTTTATCCCTTCTACCTCGATGGTGTGGCCGCTGACTCGAAATTCAATCAAGCTGATGGAATGCACCCGAATGTTCAAGGTGTTGATGAGATCGTCAAACGTGTGCTGCCTACCGTTGAAACACTTTTGACCCAGATAAAATAAAAACTTGGCCTTTTCACGAATCGCGTTAGCTTGAAGCCTGAACTGTCGCAGGAGGTTAAAATGCCCCGCCTCTTCACCGGATTGGAAATTCCGCCAGACGTCGCGCTGGATTTGCAGATCATGCAAGGTGGCATTCCCGGTGCCCGCTGGATGGACCCTGCAAACTATCACCTCACCATCCGTTTCATTGGCGATATCGAACAGGGCCTTGCCCGAGAAATTGCCCTGCAACTGGATCACATCACCTTCAAACCCTTCACGCTGCGCCTCAAGGGCGTAGGGCTGTTCGGCGGCAACAAGCCCCATTCACTTTATGCAGGCGTCGAGGAAAACACTGAATTGCGTCGTCTTCACGATGTGCATGAACGCATTTGTCAAACCTTGGGACTGCCCGCAGAGCACCGCAAATTCCTGCCGCATGTCACACTGGCACGGTTGAAAGACGCTGAACCGAGGGCCTTGCAAAGGTGGGTGGAAGTGCACAGTCTCTATTCAACGCCGACCTGTGATGTGCATGCTTTTGTGCTATTCTCGTCACGGCCCCTCAAAGGTGGTGGGCCTTATGGTGTGGAAGCAGAATACGCGGCCCGGCGTGAACCGGTCCCAACACTGAACCGGGATATGGGAGTTACGTCATGACAGATCGTTTGCAGGGGGCAGCCCGCGTCAAGGCTGTGCAGGAATTGAAGGACTGGGCCGATGTTCCGGGGCAGGACGCCATCCACAAAACCTTTCGCTTCAAGAATTTCCGTGAAGCCTGGGGCTTTATGAGCCAGGCAGCCCTGGTGGCTGAAAAGATGGACCATCATCCCGAATGGGCCAATGTTTATGGCAAGGTGGAGGTAACATTGACCACCCATTCCGCCCATGGAGTAACGGCTCTCGACATCAAGCTGGCGCAAAAGCTGGATGAAATCGCAGGCAGTTAACCGCGAGCCAAGATTACGTCCGCGTAACTTGACGGGGACGCAGATCAACCCCATATCTGCCACAACTACTTTGGAGGGAATTTCTATGGCTGAACTTCGTTATCCTGCTTCTGGCATCGGCACTAGGTCCGAGATCGATCAAGGGCTCAAGTCCTATATGCTGGGTGTCTATAACTATATGGGCCTTGGCATCGGCGTTGCCGCAATCATCGTGCTTGCATCATTCATGATCCCTGCATTTGGTGCAGTGACGCGCACGCTGTCATTTCCGGCAATGTTGGCATTGCTGGCTCTGGGCTGGTTTGGCCCGAAAATGATTTATAACGGCTCTGTGGGCAAGGCCCAAGGTATATTCTGGGCTTATGTGGCGGCCTGGGGTGTTGGCATTTCGCCAATCGTCGGGCGCTATCTTGGCGTTGACCCCAGCATGGTCATGTCGGCCTTTCTCACCGCCTCGATTACCTTCGGTGCCATGAGCTTCTGGGGCTACACCTCCAAGAAAGACCTGTCAGGCATGGGCAATACCGTGATGATGATCATGTTGGGCCTCATCATTGCCGCAGTCGTCAACCTTGTAGTGTCATTGTTCACGGGTGTTACCGGCACAGCCATCATCATCTCGATGCTGATTTCAGGCGGCTTTGTAATCCTGACAGCACTTCTCACCGCTTGGGAAACCCAAATGGTCAAGGAAATGTATGAAACAGGTGATACCGGCGAAACTGCAACCCGCAAGTCCGTTTTCGGTGCATTCCTGCTGTTCGGCAGTTTCGTATCGATTTTCGTCAACTTGCTGCAGATCTTCGGTTTCCTGAGCAGCGACGAGTAGTCTCTACTTCGAACTTCGAAAGCCCCGGTCTCGCGACCGGGGCTTTTTTGTTGCATGATGCGGGCATGAACAAAAGACTGTATGACGGGCAACTGGCGAAGGCCGTGCGATCGCTTTGCCGCAGGGAAAAGCGTTTTAATATTGTGGTGAAGCAGCATGGCGTGCCTTCTCTCCGCGCCAGTACAGGAGGGCTTGAAGCCGTCTTGCAGATGGTGACTGAACAGTTCCTGTCACTCGCAGCAGCCGCCGCGATCTGGAAACGTCTGGATGCGAGACTTCAACCCCATAGCCCCGAGATGATTCTGGAGTGTCCGCAAGAGGAGCTTGTTGCCCTCGGCTTGTCGCGCGCGAAAGCCAAGAGCTTTCACGGCTTGGCGCAAGCGGTTGCCTCAGGCGCTATGGATTTTGGCGCTCTTGAATTGATGGATGATGTGACCGCTCACAAAACACTGGTGGCCTTGCCAGGCATTGGCCCATGGACGGCAGATATTTACCTGCTGACGGTTTTGCTTCGCGCCGATGCTTGGCCTTGGGGTGACGTCGCCCTGCAGGCTGCAGCACAAAACCTTTTTGACCTTGATGAACGGCCAGACAAGGCAGCCATGATCCAGCTCGGAGAAAATTTTCGCCCCAACCGCGCCGTGGCCGCCCGTCTGCTCTGGGCCCATTACCGGGGTATGAAGCAAATGTCGCAGGCCTGATTCCAACACTATTTCAGCCCCTTCACAGGACCGTTACACACTATATAGTAGTGATCATGTCCGGATCATCCGGAATGGAGACGTGAACTTGTATCATGCACCCATAGCGCCAGAGTCCTGTCCAGCGCTCGTCCTCAACGCCGATTACCGGCCGCTGAGTTACTATCCCTTGTCTTTATGGTCCTGGCAGAATTCGCTGAAAGCCGTGTTTCTTGACCGGGTCAACATCGTCTCGGAATACGATACGGTTGTGAGAAGCCCGACGACTGAGTTCCGTTTGCCCTCGGTGGTATCTCTCAAAACCTATGTCAAGCCATCGCGCACGCCGGCCTTCACAAGGTTCAACGTATTCCTGCGCGATAAATTCTCGTGCCAATATTGCACGTCTCCTGATGACCTGACCTTCGACCATGTGCTGCCACGTTCGAAGGGCGGCCAGACCACGTGGGAAAATGTTGTGGCAGCCTGCTCGCCCTGCAATTTGCGGAAAGGCGGCCACCTGATGCATGAAGTGAAGATGTATCCCAGGCAGAAACCCTTCTGCCCCACGGTCAACCAGCTCCACAGCAATGGCCGCCTGTTTCCGCCCAACTACCTGCACCAGAGCTGGATGGATTATCTCTATTGGGATTCGGAACTGGAGCCTTAAGCCGATTTTCGCAACGCCCGAAACGCCAAACCCGCCAGCGCTGCACAAATAATCGCATTCCAACCCGCAAGTGACAGCCCCAGAATCCGAATCGCGGGTTCATCACACATCACGCCGGGCTTGGTAAGATCAGGGAGGCCAACAGAAACGGTTCCGCCGGTACACGCCGTTGGACCTGCCCACCACTTCCATTCCACACCCGAATGATAGACCCCGAAAATCGCATTGGCCGCCAGCATCACTCCCAACACGATGAGGCCCGACTTGATCCATGAAGGTTTGGTCAAAGCCAAGAAGGCAGCAAAAGGAATGCCCGCATAATAGGCCCATCGCTGCATCAGGCAAAGTTCGCAAGGCGGATAGCCAGCATATTCGAAAATAAATGCGCCGGTCATGATGACAAGCAATGCCAGAAAAATGAACGTGGCAGTTCTGTGCGGAGTCAGCGTGTTCAACATGTGAAGGATCCGGATGAGCCAAGGAATTTGAAAGCGATGTAAAGCCCGATCAATAGGGCAGCAGCAAGGCCAGCAATCATCCCCAGGCGGTTTTCAATAAAGTGCTTGATGGGTTCACCCCAGCGCTTCAAAGCCCAGGCCAGTGCGAAGAAACGCGCACCCCGCGCGATGACGCAAGACAAGACGAAGAACACAAAACTGATTTGCGCCACGCCTGCGAGAATCGTCACGATCTTGATCGGCGGCAGATGCGAGAGCCCCGATGTGGTGAGTAACACCAACAGTGTTTGTTCACTGGCGCAAGCCCGCATTGCTTCAAACTGGTCGAATTTACCATAGAATTGCAACACAGGTTTGGCCACGGCTTCATAGGCAAAGTAACCGAGAAAATATCCGGCAATCCCGCCCAACACGGAAAACAACGTCGCCACGAAAGCATAGCGATAGGCGCGGTCAGGGCGTGACAATGCCATGGGCAGAAACAACACATCGGCTGGCACAAGGAAAACCGAACTTTCCACAAAGGCGATAACAGCAAGCCACACTTCGGCAGATTTGCGGGCGGCCAGGGACAGTGTCCAGTCGTACAGTTTTCGCAGCATGGTCAGTCTTCGGTCCGGGGTTTGACGCGGCGCAGTGTTTTGACTTCACCGCGTTTGGTTTTGGAATCCAGGCGCCGGGTTTTTGACGCCTTGGTGGGTCTGGTGGCCACGCGGAATTTAGGCCGCTTGGCCGCTTTTCGCAAAAGCTCTACCAGTTTTTTCAGCGCCTCGTCACGATTGCGCTCCTGCGACCGATGCGCCTGTGAGGTAATCACCAAATCGCCACTTTGCGCCAGTAAGCGTCCTGCGAGAATCTTTAAACGTGTTTTCAGGCTGTCCGGCAGGCTTGCTGTTTCAATGTTGAACCGCAACTCCACAGCGGTTGCCACCTTGTTCACATTCTGCCCACCCGGCCCCGAGGCACGAATGAAGCTTTCGCGGATATCAGCCGGATCAATAACAATGGAATCAGTGATGCGAATCATTGGTTTTTGCTTAAGCGCCTTTCCAGTTGACGGCGCAAGGGCTGCCCACTAGACGGTTGCCCGTGCAGCCTCTGTGGCGGAATGGTAGACGCGACAGACTCAAAATCTGTTGTTCGTAAGGGCGTGGGGGTTCGAGTCCCTCCAGGGGCACCAAAGGCAATGATCCGGGTAAGTGTAGATTGGAAAGTGTAGCCTTGTTCTACCGCATAATATTTAACCGCATCATGACGATTGGGTTGCTGGCATTTCTGATGTCAGGTGCAGCCCAGGCGCAAACCACTGTCGGCGGCCCGACACTGCTGTTTGACGCAATGACAGGTGATGTTCTGTCTCAGGAACGCGCGGGTGAGCCTTGGTATCCTGCGTCCCTCACCAAACTGATGACGGCTTATATCATTTTCCAGAAACTGCGGGACGGCAGTCTGAAAATAGATCAGCAGATCACGGTGTCTGAAAAAGCCCATTCCCAGGAACCCAGCAAGATCGGTATTCCCACGGGCAAAACAGTTTCTGTGGATTTCGCTTTGCAAGCCCTGCTGGTCTATTCCGCCAATGACATGGCCTATGTCTTGGCCGAGGCATCATCCGGCAGTTACGAACGCTTTGCCGATGAGATGAATGCCGTGGCCAAAACCCTGGGCTTGTCGGCCAGCCACTTTGTCAATCCGAATGGATTGTTCGACCCCCGTCACATTACCAGTGCCCGCGACATCGGTGTTTTGGCCGCTGTCATCGTCAATGAATTTCCGCAACACGCCCATTACTTTTCGCAAGACTATCTTGCAGTGGGAAAGCGTCGCTTGGCCAATCGCAATTCCCTCATCCGTATCATGCCGGAAGCCGATGGCATGAAAACAGGATTTGTCTGCAACTCCGGTTTCAATCTGGTGGCGTCAGCAACCCGCAATGGCCGGAAACTCATCGCCGTTGTCTTCGGCGCAAAATCAGGTGGCAACCGCGCCATCATTGCCAAGGGTTTGCTGGAACAGGGCTTTGCCATGACCTCCCAGCCCGGTCGAAACAAGGTCGCTGAAATCGTTAACCTGCCGCAAGGTGCCATTGTCCCGTCGGACATGACCACTGGCGTGTGCAAATCAAAATCCCCCGTGCGACTGGCCGATGGCTCGGATCTCACGGGCTGGGCCATTTCATTCGGCACCTATGATAATATGGTGAAGGCTGACATGGCCTTGCGTGGCCGTGTGCTCAGTCCCGTAGGCATTGGCACCCGCAGTGCGGCAGGCGTCGTCAGACTTCCGGAAAAGGCAGGCTATGCCGCCCTCATGTGGAACATTCCGCAAGCTGAAAGCCTGTCCCTTTGCACGGCCTATCGCGCAGAAGGAGCACACTGCGATGTGATGCCGCCAGCTCTTGTCGATCAGATCGCCACTTACGTGAAATCAACCCAGCCCAAGGTGAAAGCCGTGGCACAAGGGTCAGAAGCCGACAGTGATGATGAACCCATGGCACCCCGCAAACCGGTGAAAAAGCAGCGTGTGAAAGTCAAAATTCCGTTGAAAAAGCCGAAGCGCTGATGTGCCATGTCGCTTGTGACATTGCATGACGCTTGAAGCTTCCCCAAACTTGAGCTCATGACGTTCAACGCACTCATTCCAGTTTCAGTCCTCACGGGCTTTCTCGGCTCCGGCAAGACCTCATTGCTGAACAGCCTGCTGAAAGACCCGATGCTGGCCAACGCCTGTGTCATCATCAATGAATTCGGTGATGTCGGCATTGACCATTTGCTGGTTGAGAAAACTGACGAGAACATTGTCGAACTGTCATCAGGCTGCCTGTGTTGCACCATACGTGGCGACCTGATCGACACCATGAATGGCCTGCTCGACAAGCGTACCGCAGGAACCTTGAAGGCCTTTGATCGCATCGTGATCGAGACCACAGGTCTCGCCGACCCTGCCCCCGTGCTGCACGCGTTGATGCGCGATGAACTTCTGTTGCAACGGGTGAAACTTGAAGGCGTCATCACCGTTGTCGATGGCTTCAACGGCATGGCAACACTGGATGCCCATGCCGAGGCCGTAAAACAGGTCGCCATGGCAGATCGTCTCGTACTCACCAAACTGGATTTGCTTGAAGGCAAGCCCGGCGAGGACATGTTGTTCGCCATCATCGCCCGCGTTCACAAACTTAATCCATCAGCCCGCATGTTAACCACACATCGCGGTGAAGCCACGGCTCCCCGGCTGTTCAACACCGGTCTCTATGACGCGACAAAAAAATCCATGGATGTGCAGGGTTGGCTGGCGATTGAAGGGGTTGAGCGGGCCGAGAAGGCGAAACATAATCACCATCATCACGGCGACCATCACCACCATGATGTGTCGCGCCATGACGAACATATCCGTTCCTTCGCCTTTCGTGACCAGCGCCCGATTTCACCGCAGGGGCTGGAACTGTTTCTCGAATTGCTCACGAGCTATCACGGTCCGAACCTGCTGCGCATGAAGGGCATCATCCTGATGGCTGATGATCCGTCACGTCCCTTGGCCGTACATGGTGTTCAACATGTGCTGCATCCCCCGGTCCGGCTTGACGCTTGGCCCGACGGAAAGCCTGAGACACGATTGGTGTTCATTGTGAAAGACATCGAGAAAGCAGCCATTGAAGGCCTGTTCAAGGCCTTCACCGACCAGATCGAGGGGTCCGGCGCAGCCTTTACCGACAAGACGTTATCGCTGGGGTAAATCATGAAAGCCTATGGACTCAAAAAATGCTCCACCTGCCAGAAGGCACTGGCATTTTTAGCCGAGAAGAGCGTTAAAGTGGCGTTCACCGATCATCAGGAAACCCCGCCGACGAAGACGCAAGTGGCAGCATGGTCAAAGGCAGTGGGCGGCTGGGAAAAGCTGATCAACAAGGCAGGCTATACCTGGCGCGGACTTCCCAAGGAAGAAACTGAAAATCTGACAGAAGCCAAAGCTGTGGCCTTGGCAACCAAACACACCTCACTGATCCGCCGTCCCTTGATTGAACACGACGACGGCTCTGTAACCGTCGGCTTCACCAATGCTGTGAAAGCACTGTTTTAATCAGCCGCGCACCAGTGGCCGCGTCAAACACGTAGGCCCACCCTCACCTTTGCGCGAAATATCGGCGGCTTTGATGACGTGAACCTCAACACCAGCGGCTTCCATACGCCGCACTGTTTCCGGATTGCCTTCTACGGCGATAGCTTCGCGAGGGCCAATGGCCAGCACATTGCACCCCATCGAGTCGAATTCGTTTTCCGGTACGTGGACAAATCCAATACCGCGCTGTTCCAGCAATTCAACCAGCCGCACCGGCATCAACGGCAAATAAACCACGGCCAAATCCCGGTCGACCGGACTGAGCACGCTCATCAAATGGAACACGTCAGACCGTCCTTTGTAATGCGGCATGTCAAACCAAAGCACATCAACATCATCGCCACAGAGCTTTTGCAGCTGCTGCACACCCTCAAGATTGGTGCGATAACCGACAGCGGCAAGCAGCGTGTGCCGATCCAGCCAGACCTTGCAAACGCCCACACGGAATATGC
>JANMEM010000482.1:0-1624 GCA_031376985.1 Hyphomicrobiales bacterium | reverse complement strand
TTTCGATATGGCCCGCTTTCTCATGGGTGAAGAATTCGTCGTGGTGCAGGCGCTCGGTTCTTCATTGGTTGACAAGGGCATCGGCGAGGCAGGCGACGTGGATACCGCAGCAGTCCAAATGCAAACCGCATCAGGTCGCATTGCCGTCATCACCAATTCCCGTCGCGCCACTTACGGCTATGACCAGCGCATGGAAGTGCACGGCTCCAAAGGTATGTTGACAGCCGCCAATGTTCACAACACCACAGTGCAACTGCACAATGGCCAAGGCACGCAAGCTGATCCTGTGCAGAACTTCTTCTTGGAACGTTACTTCCAAGCCTACACCAACGAACTCAACACCTTCATCAACGCAGTTGAGACGGGCGACCGCAACCCCAAGCCATCAGGCTATGATGGATTGCAGGCAGGCGTGTTGGCCGATGCGGCAACATTGTCGTGGCAGACGGGCAAGCCTGTGAAGGTTTAAGTGAGGTCCCTTTCTCGCCGTTCGATCCCACGCTAAGACGTTGCAAATGAAATCCGCTTCGCAAAACTGGGCCTCCGCCCTCCAAGCCCAAAACCTTAGCGAACTCTTCCACGAACGCGCCACCCCGTCCTTAAACTTCGCGACGTGCGATGATGGCCGCAACTTCACCCGCGCCGAGTTCTGGTCCATTGCCGGACGCATGGCCTCCAAGCTGAAATCCGCCGGGGCCAAGCCTGGTGATCGCATCGCCGTGCAAGTCGAAAAAAGCATTGAGGCCTTGGCCTTGTTCTGGGCGTGCGTGCGGGGCGGATTTATTTTCTTGCCACTCAACACCGCTTACACGCCGACAGAAATTTCATATTTCCTCACCGACGCCGAAGCGTTCGTCTTCGTCGCCGATCCGCGTAAGGAAGTTGAAACTTCGGCCAAAGTTCTTACGCTGGACGACACAGGCCATGGCAGCATTCTTGATGGCAACGACAATTTCGAAGATGCCCCCGCAACATGGGACACCTCCGCCGCTATCCTCTACACCTCAGGCACTACGGGTCGCTCCAAGGGCACCATGCTCACCCACGCGAACCTAGCCTCCAATGCGCTGGCCCTGATCGAGATCTGGAAATTCACGGCGGATGATGTGTTGCTGCACGCGCTTCCTGTCTATCACACCCACGGCCTCTTTGTCGGAATGAACACGGTTTTGTTCAGCGGCGGACAATTGTTGTTCCACCGCAAATTCAATACTGAAGCCATCATGCGCGATTTGCCAAACGCCACCACCTTCATGGGTGTTCCAACTTTCTACACCCGCCTGATGCCGCATATGACACACGACAACACCAGACATATGCGCCTCTTCGTGTCAGGCTCTGCACCGCTGTTGGCCGAGACACACAAGGACTTCGAAACCCGTACAGGCCACGCCATTCTCGAGCGTTACGGCATGACTGAAACCAATATGATCGCATCAAATCCTTACGACGGTGCCAGAAGGGCAGGGACCGTGGGCTTCCCGCTGCCCCATGTCGAAGTGCAGATCAATGATGGCATGATCGAAGTGCGCGGCCCCAATGTCTTTCAAGGCTACTGGCGCAATCCCGAAAAAACCCGCGAAGACAAACGCGACGACGGTTTCTTCATCACGGGTGATCTGGG
>JANMEM010000462.1:0-1711 GCA_031376985.1 Hyphomicrobiales bacterium | reverse complement strand
GATGGCCATGCAGGAAGATGCGCCCGTGGGGTTTCGCGCCAAGCGCCACTCGGCATTGGTGGATGTCGATAAAAAAAGTGCGCTGGATGTGCTGGACTATTGGGAGCCGATCTGGCGGCAGGGATCGTTGATACTCGACCCGGACCAATTCTATATTCTCGCGTCAAAAGAGGCGGTGCGGGTGCCACCTACCCATGCGGCAGAGATGGTGCCGTATAATCCGCTGGTGGGTGAGTTCCGGGTGCATTACGCCGGTTTTTTTGACCCGGGCTTTGGCCATTCTTCAGGCAATGGAGAGGGCGCGCGGGGTGTTCTTGAAGTGCGCTCGCATGAGGTGCCGTTTATTCTGGAAGACGGGCAGATTATCGGGCGGTTGATTTATGAGCCGCTTACGGAAACGCCGGACAAAGTGTACGGACAAGTGGGTTCAAATTACCAGAAGCAGGGCTTGAAGTTGTCGAAGCACTTCAAGCCCTTTGTTGTGGGGTCGAAGTGATTACTTCGGCACAGATACTGCGTTGGTGACGTGAATGACGCCATTTGACTGCATGACGTCGGCGATTGTCACCTTTGCAGCCTTGCCGCTTTCGTCGATCAGGTAGACACCTGATTTCTTGACTTCGACGGTCAGAGCGTCGCCCGACAATGTTTTGAGGTTGATGCGCTTGCCACCTTTGGCCATGCCAAGGATGTCTGCCGATGTGATTTTTCCGGCGACGACATGGGCCGTCAGGATCTTCACAAGCGTGTCCTTGTTCTCAGGCTTCAACAGGGTTTCAACCGTGCCAGCTGGCAGCTTTTCAAAGGCTTCGTTGGTGGGTGCGAAAACAGTAAATGGGCCAGGGCCCATCAAGGCATCTACAAGACCTGCTGCCTTTACGGCGGCAACCAAGGTTGTGTGGTCCTTGGAATTCAAGGCGTTTTCAATGATGTTCTTGCTGTCCAGCATATCGGCACCGCCGACTTGTGGGTTGGCAGCCAAGGCAGAAAGCGATGTCAAGCCGAACAGTGCCGTTGCTGCGAGCATGGATTTCAAAGATTTGGTGATGGTCATATGTGCGCTCCGTATTTTCGCCAGCCCTTTGCCAGCAAGTGTGACAGATACGCCCGCGACCACGGGAACGGATGATCACAGTTCATTTCCGAGTGATCACGCATTCGTGATGGACTTTTTGCTTTGAGCGATGTCGGGCTTTTCAACTACTGAAAGTGCAGGGTCCACTTGACGCCGTCGGGCAAGTATTGAAGTTCGGCCCTGCCATCCAATTGCTGGGGAACAATTTTTTCGATCAATGTGCGTCCGAAGCCCGACGTCTGCGGAGGCAAAACCCGGGGACCGCCACTTTCCTTCCAGACAAACTCGTATGCCCCTTCCACGGTTGACCACTGGATGGCCACCTGTCCCGTGGCGTTTGACAGCGCCCCGTGTTTGGTGGCGTTGGTGGCAAGTTCATGAATGGCCATGCCAAGCGAGCGGACGGAGTCTGGCGGAAGTGTCAGTGCAGGGCCCGCCATTTGAATGCGCATGGATTTCGCTGGCAGAAAACTGTTCAGTTGCACCTGAACCAGTTTCCCGAGTTCGACTTGCCGGCCATCAAGCTGGAGCAGCAGATCCTGCGAAGCTGACAATGCGTGGAGCCGTTCAAGCAAGGCGTCCCTGAACGCGGGAACCGATGACTGCCGCCGCGCCAACTGGTTGATCAGCCCCATA
>JANMEM010000458.1:0-8994 GCA_031376985.1 Hyphomicrobiales bacterium | reverse complement strand
TGTCGCCACCTACACGGTGACCGACCAGTTTGGTGCCTTTGCCACCTCGACGCTGACCATCACGCTGACTGGCACCAATGACGCGCCGGTTGTAGCAACGGCTGATGTGACAGGTGCTGTAACGGAAGCCGTCACGCCAGTTGGAAGTCTGACTGACATCGGCACCATTGCCTTCACCGATGTTGACCTGTCCGATGTGCACAGCATCAGTGCGGTGACGCCTTCGGGTGGCGCGCTAGGTAGCCTGACGGCGAGTGTCAGCAGCGATACCACAGGCATAGGCCTTGGCGGTGTTGTGACGTGGAACTACAGTGTTGCAGCTTCAGCGGTGGAATATCTTGCAGCAGGTCAGACCAAGGTCGAGACTTTTACCTTCAACGCACTTGATGGCCATGGCGGCAGTGTATCACGCACCGTCAGTGTCACTGTCACCGGCACCAATGATGCGCCGGTGCTGACGGGTACCCAGGCTATGCTCGCAGCAGGAACGGAGGATGTGGCCTACACTGTCTCCGCAGCCAACCTGCTTGCTGGCTTCACGGATGTAGACGGCGACACACTCGCAGTATCGGGACTTACATCTTCAAGCGGCACGGCTACCGACAATGGCAACGGAACATACACCATTTCGGCACCACTCAATGCCAATGGGCCAGTCACGCTGTCCTACAACGTGATCGACAATCACGGTGGCTCGCTTGCCGCGACAGAAAGCTTCACCCGCACGGCAGTGAATGACGGCCCGGTCAATACATTGCCTGCGAGCTACACCACCAATGAGGACACCTCTGTCAAACTGAGCGGATTGTCGGTGACGGATGTAGATTCAAATCCAGGCAATATCACTGTCACACTAGCGGTTGTCAGTGGTGTTATAACGGCTGCCGCAGCCAGTAGCGTTACGGTGTCGGGTTCGGGCACCGCCAGCATAATTCTGACGGGCTCCGTAACGAACATCAACACCTATCTGGCGACCGTCGCCAACCAGCCAACCTATGTGCCAGTGGCCAATGCCTTTGGCGCAGTCGGGCTCACGATGATCACGAGTGACCTTGGCAATACGGGTAGCGGCGGAGTACTGACGGATACGGACACGAGCACCATCACCATCACGTCGGTGCCGGATGCGCCTGTGACAGCCGGCGATATTATCTGGGTGTCGAACAGCACGGCAGTTACGCTTTCTGCCGATGCCCTGCTGGGCAACGATACTGATGTGGACGGCATCGCGCTGACGCTGACCGGCATCACCGACCTGAGTGGAACGCTGACTGGCATTACAGTCAATGCCAACGGAACGTTCAGCTTTACGACAAATGCGGCTGGCGGAACAGTTGCAGAGCCGACACTTGTGAACATCCAATACACGACCGCAGACGGGACAGGCAATACTTCGACAGGAACAGCGACGATCAAGATTGTTGCCACCGATTTGAACAATACCGACATAATAAACCTGACGGGTCAGAGCTATCAAGCATCCTATATCGACTCAAAAGGTGGGGCTGATACCATCACTGATGGAGACTCACTATCAGTCATTATTGGTGGCCTTGGAAATGACACGCTGACAGGCAGTGCCGGTAATGACATGTTGATTGGCGGAGCCGGTAACGGTGACATACTAAATGGTGGCCTTGGAAATGACATACTCCAAGGTGGGGCGGGCAATACTGACTCGATGGATGGTGGCGCTGGAAACGAAGACCTCGTAGATTTCTCAGACGGCACTTCAGCAATCACCATGACATTGGTACAGAGTTCGTCAAATACAGTTCTTGCAAACGGCTTTGCCGGATTGGGCAATAACGATTTCTATCTAAATATTGAAGGTGTCATTGGTACGAACCTCGCCGACACAATCACTGGCAGCGCGTCGAACGACATCCTGCGTGGTGGTGGTGGCAATGATATTTTGAATGGTGCCGGTGGCACGGGCGACCTGATCGACTTCACCGACGGCACCGCTGGCATCACGTTCACGCTTGTACAGAGTGCGGGCGGAACCGCGTTCAACGGTTCGGCAGCCGGGCTTGGAACCGACACTTACAGCAATATGGAAGGCGTTATCGGCACGGCCTTTGCTGACGCGCTGACCGGATCAGCGAGTGCCGATACGCTTCGCGGTGGTGGAGGCAATGACACGATCAGTGGTCTTGGAGGTGCTGATCGCATCGAAGGTGGCAATGGTGCTGATACGCTGACGGGAGGTACGGGAGCGGACACATTCGTATTCAACTCCGCACTGAATGCGGTTGACACTATAACGGACTTTGAAGCCGCAGCGACGGATAAGTTTGAATTTTCGAGTGCTGTTTTTACAGCGCTTGCGGCGGCCAACCCATTGGCAGCAGCAAACTTCGTGACCGGTGCAGGAGCTGTTGCACTCGACAACAACGACTTCATCATCTTCAATACGACAAATGGTAACCTTTACTACGATGCTGACGGCAATGGCGCGGGGGCGAGCATTCTGATTGCAACTATCACCGTAGCAACTGGCATCGTTGACAACTCTGACTTCTTGATTATTTGATCCCGGCTTACGCTTCCGCACGTTGCTGATGATTGTTTTTCAGAATGTGGTTATGGCCGGGCGCAATTCCCGGCCCGAAAACTTGGGAAATAGGAAGAAGCTGAATATTTCAGGCGCAAGGCGTAAGAGGTGCGCCTGACCTTGCCCCAAACTTCTATCCAGCTTTGAGTTCGGTCTGACGAGGTTGGCAAACAACTTCCAGCGGTATTTGTCCGGCAGTGGCTCACCCTTAGCAACCAGCGCCTGCACTTTGCGCTTCTCGTCGTCCGTCAAATCCATGCAGCTCCCGATTCTTTTGATTGCAAGCTAGGGAACTATCCTTGGGTTGCATAGGGGCGAAGCTTTCATCAAACCCGTTTGCCGTGGCGTTGAAGCAACAGCGCCATTTCAGACGCTAGGTCACCCTTTGCTTCCGGGTTGCCAAGATTGCGGATGATTTCGCTTTGTTTGCGATTGTCCACGTTGCCGTATGCCGAAAAGGTGGTGAGAACGCCACTATGGCCAAGGTTCTGGCTCCAGGCTTTAAATTCTTCAGGCGTCCGGCAAAGCCTTTCTCCAAGGCGTACAAGTGTTGAACGAAGGCTGTGGGGATTATGATAGGGCAGGTTGACGCGCTGGAAGGCTGACTTGAAGATTTCACGAACCGGCGTGGTGGTTGCCCACGGTTTTTGGCCAAGGCCAGTTGGCGAAAACAGATAATTTTCATCATGCCCAATTGCAGTGGCTGGAAACAGCGGGCCGTCCATTTGGAATCCCAACTCGTTCACCAGACAGGCTTTCCATTCGGTGACAATGGCCAACGCCTCGCCGCCAACCGGGAAGAAGTAGGTAACAAAGGTCTTGCTGCGTTTGGTTTTGACCTCGCGAGCATCCTGCACGAGGCGGTTTTCTGTCAGGTCCAGGTGCTTGAGCTTCAGGGATACCGCCGCCTTGTCCCGAACGCCTGTGAGCAAGATGAGGGCAACCAGCGCACGATCCCGAAGGTCCAGCACCGTGGCTGACGGCATGGCCTTCAGGACTGTCACGACCTCTTCCAGCTCAGGACCCGGCCTTTCCACCCTGCCAGCGGCAATTCTCTCATCTTTTGCGGGTGGCGTGAAATAGTCAGCGTCCGAATAGCGTATAGCGGAGCGGTAACCCGGCTGGTCGGCAAGCCACATGAAGAAGGTGCGAAGAGTGCGAAGTGTTGACGCCACGGTGGCGCTGCTCAAGGTTGCGCCGGAATGCAGGGCATTGGCTTCAGTCGACAGGTACTTCTTGAAACTTCGAACCTGTTCGACGTGGAATTTCTTGAAGTCACGATAACAGGTGAAGACTTCGAAGCGACTGATCGCCGCCGCCGCACCGTCCACAGTGGCGACGCTATGGCCCTTCACCTCACGAAGGCGGATGAGGTAGCGACGTTTGATGCGCTCGTTGGCGGGGCAGTGGTTTGGTTTGGTCATGGTGTGGTTCCCCGAAGTCAACAGTTGTGGAGGGAGAAGGACAGGGGATTAGGCGTGGCTCTGCCTCCAATATCCGGACCTCCAGCGAACCCGTGATGTCATCAAGCCGGTCCCTTGCCACACGGCGATGCATGAGCGTTTCGCAGGTTGGGCATATGCCACGGAGGTTGCCCCAACGCTGGTTGAAGGATTTAAAATCTGCCATGTGGAGTGCAGGTGCCTGGGGTATCTTGCACTTGACGCAATAACATTCACCGGGCATCAGTTTTGCTGAATGGGCGTTCTTGCGAGTCAGGAATGCTACCAATTCACGCCCCAGAACGAGGTAGGGCCGCATGTCTGTCAAAGCGTACAATTCACCACTGGAAATCCAACGCAAGACCGTGTTCTTGTGCGCACCCACAAGGTTTGCAACTTCGTCTGGCGTATAGTTCAGGTGGATTTTGACACGCTGGGCTGAAGCGCGTCTTTTCTTCATGGCTGGCCGATGCCCTTTTCGATGAGTGTGCGAATGTCGTCAACGCGCCATGCCGTGATCATCGGGCCAAGCTTGACGGGCTGGGGGTACCGCCCACTCTTAACGCCAGCCCACCAAGTGGACTTGCCAACGGGAATCGGGCCATGGGGGGCGATAATGGATGAAAGGCGAACGAAGCCGGTCGAAGGCAGTTCATGGGTCTTGGACATTGGAAGTCTCCATGCAGGTTGCATGGCGGCGTCCTAAACCGTCCAACGTTGTCTCTACGGGATTTCCGTTAACAGTTTCCGGATATCCGGCTTGGGTCTGGATTCCCGTTTTCCACTCAGGTTTTGGGCAAGTAATCGACTTCTTCCATTGCCTTATGAAGCCAATCGCGTACGGTGGTCTCGTCTATCGCGATGCCAAACGAAGACAAATCAGCACTAAGTTCTCTGGACAGAGCAGACCTTGGTAACTTGGGATCAAAACCATATCCGTCCATAGCCATGCCGAGCACCAACTTCACAAGGCTTTGTTTGGATTTGGGGTTCATTATTTTTTCCGGTTCACTCTGGGTGTTCTTTGAGGCCAAGTCCCTGTTCTCTGCTTCCAATGCAGTTATACGTTCAGTTAAAGTTCTCATTTCTGATTTATGCGCGGTCGCTGTCTTGTCGATATACTCGATTGCGTCGGTTCGATGTTTTTCAGCTAGAACCAACGCGTCGCTTGTTTGTTGACGCGACTGTTTCAATAATCCCGGCCAATCTGCGAATATATGACCTCTGGCTTCAACAAGCTTAATGAGTTTTGCAGGCACGTCAATTTCATTACGTTTCGCCCAGTCTAGGAAAACTCCAGGTAAATTGGTGCTGCCAATATGCTTCATTGCCGAAGCTCGCTTCGCCAGCTCTAAGCGCTTTTCATAATGAACGACGAATGAAGATATTTGAATATGATTTTTAATGGTTTCCCACTTTATCCTTGTTGGTTCTTTCCCGAAACTTAAAGCTATTCCTTCTTCAAGCGACCAATAGGCAGCTTTGCTCCAATGTTCGAAGTCTGCCACACAAATGGGCTTGTTATACCAGCGCGCGGCTTCCTCGTCCTTCATGCGTAGCTGCTCAAGCTCTGCTTGCTTCTTCCATTGTGCTTTGACCAGAATATCAATTTCAGCGGTCGATTTAGCCCTCAGTTCTTCAACATACGCTTCAATCGCCGATTCACGTTCCGCAAACTGAATCTGCGCCTCGTCATTTGCAAATGGTGACCGCGAAGCATTTAATTGAGGCGGAAACCGCTTTGCCACCAGATAGTTAATCGGGTCAAATTCAGGCATTCTGGGCATAGCTATATCTCCTCACCCCTTTACTGTATCCAGTTGAGGCTGTGAGGTCATCTAGGTCCAGCAGACCTCGCAAATAAAACTACTTTTTGATCAGGAGCCTTGCCCCTAAATTCATCCAGGGAGTCCGCCCACCATTGAGCCATTTGTCCCCGTTCGATCATTACATCACCCCGTGCATAGGCCCGACGAACAGCATCCCGATCTTGGTGAGCCAGTGAACGTTCGATAGCGTCAACCGAGAAGCGGTTGGAATTGTTGAGCAACGTAGATGCGCTTGCCCTGAATCCATGTGATGTATGCTCATGCTGACCCACGCCCATGCGCCGCAATGCGGCATTCATGGTGTTTTCACTCATGGGACGCCCGGATCGACCATTTGCCGGAAAGACATAACCTACAGGGCCTGTAATCTCTTGCAACCGGATGATGATTGCCAAGGCCTGACGTGGCAAAGGCTTGCTATGGGGTTGGCGCAATTTCATTCGGCTGGCTGGAATAGTCCAAATCCCATCTTGGAGGTTAAACTCGTTCCATGTGGCTTGGCGCAACTCACCTGGACGCGGGTATAGCAGAGCCATAAGTTGTAAGGCGCTTCCGGTCACCAACTGGCGTTCTGCAAACTCATCGATCAGTTTTAGGAGTTGCCCAAAACCTTGAGCGTCGGTAATCGCGGCATGGTGCGTTTGCTTTGGACTGGCTATTGCCCCTTTGGTGGCTACTGTTGGGTCATGCTCAATCAGGCCATGCTGCATGGCATACCGAAAGACTTCGCCAATGACCGTCCGCATGCGGCGAGCCGTTTCCAGATTGTCCGCATCCTCTTCACGCTTGAGGGCTTTGATGATGTCAGGTGTGCGTATTGAACCTATGGGCTGCTTGGAAAGGCTTCCTTCCAATTTGCCCACAATCCATGCCATTTTGGCAAGCGTGACTTCTGCACGGCCATTCTTGCGCTTCTTTTCTATTAACCGCTTGGATAATTCCCCGAAAGTATTGGCCGCAGCTAGTTTCTGTGCCGTCACCTTCAGACGTTTAATTGCTATGGGGTCGTGACCAGAAGCGTTTTGCCGTCGGGCTTCATCAGCTTTTTGTCGGGCAATTTCCAGCGAAACGTCAGGATATGTACCCAATGCCAAAAGTTTAGTTTTGCCCATTTGCCTAAATTCCAGTCGCCAGTATCGGCCACCATTGGGCATCACCCAGAGCTGTAGACCGCCGCCATCAGTCAGCTTTCGGAGGCGCTCGCTGGGTTTGGCGGTTCTAACTTGCAAGTCGGTGAGCTTGTTACGGGTCCAGGCCATCGAGGCTCCAAATTACGGTATTTCGCTTAGTCAATTTCGAAGATACCGTAATATGTACCGTTAATTATACCGGATGTCCATGGACGGGTCTGGACGGCATAGACCAGTGAAATTCAATAATAACCAGTAATATGAAGGGGTATTGGACAATGTGGAATGATTTGGGAGGGGTATTTGGTGCCGCTTAGGTGACTCGAACACCTGACCCCATCATTACGAATGATGTGCTCTACCACCTGAGCTAAAGCGGCGAAACCAATATGGTGCGGGCAATAACTGCTTTTTCGGGCCAGTTCAACTGATTTTAAAAACTGAGATTATCAGTCGTCAACACCGGGGTCGTCGGCGCGGGGTGCCGTAGTCACTGACATTTGTGTTGCACTGGCCAGCAGGGGCGTTGCCACGGCCACAGATGGCACGAAGTTCAGTTGGCCTTGCGGCGCATCAAACGGCACCTTCCATTCACACGGCACAATCTCCCCTGTGACGGGTGACACCGGCATCCATCGGTTTGCTGCCACACCATCCGACACCCACATGGGGTCTCGCGGCGCATGGATGGCGCGGGCCAGCCAGTCTTTGACACGGCCCTTGTCGTCAGCGCCATCTTCAATCTGGGCCATCAGGGCGCAAATCCGGGCCTGTGGCTGGTTGCTGACATAAGTAGACAAGGCATCGCGGGCAACATCCATCCGCCGCGCCGCGATGGCCCCTTTTGCCAGAGCCACAGCGGCTTCCAAATGACTTTCAGCGGCCCCCACCATATCGCGCAACCGCTCATACGCGGCATCGGCATTGCCGGGCGCTTCCGCCATTGCAATCAGGTCGGAAAGTTCAGGGTGCGGGTGCTGTGTCCATGCTGACTTCAACACTTTCGTCGCCCGCCGTGTGCTGCCATTGGCAATGTGATAGCGCGCCACAATGGCCGCAGCGGGCACCAGTGCCGGGTCAAGGTCGATGGCCTTTGACGCCAGTTCGAGCGCCTTCGCAGGTTCCTTGTCTTCCAGTAAAAGCGCTTCCGCCGTCAGCATGGCCGCGCGTTTGCGCCCCGCTTGGTCCTTTGCCAGCAAACCATTGCGGCTCTGTTGGTCCAGCGTCAACGCCGCTGCCTCCCAGGATTTACGCGCTGTCTGTACCTGCAACACGGCTGTTGAGGCCCAAGGCAAACGCGGGTTCAGCGCCAGTGCCCGTTCGGCATGTTTCAACGCGGCAACCAGATCACCACTGTTCCGCGCTTCCGAAAACAATCCGCGCAAACCGAACACTTCCGTATCAGACGATTTCGCCATGTCCTCGAAAATGCGGCGCACATCATCCTTGTTGCCTTTGAGCTGTGCGGCCTGCGCCGCCAGAATATTTACCAACGGTTCGTCAGACAAGGCATTGCCAGCCGTTGCCGCATGCTTGGCCGCCGCTTGCGCATCGCCTGCACCAGCGGCGATAATACCTTTTGAAAGGGCTTCGTAGCCCTTCCGCTGTTTGCGAAAACGAAGGAATTCCCTCGCTGCTGTTGGACTGCGAAACAGGCGGCGCACCAACCCCCACAGGAATGACAAACTCACAATGGCGAAAAGAGCCAATGTCACCGCCACCATAAGTGACATTGTATAAGTAACACCATGCCTCGTGAAACTTAACTTGTCAGGTTGGTCTGCCAGCCATGCAAAGCCCAAGGCCAGAAAAACCAGCAACAGGAAACGCCACAGCAGTTTCAACATGCCATCAACCCTTGGCCGCAATCACGCGGAGCACGGCGTCTTCAACGGGCATTTCCCACCGCCCTAGCTGCTGTAGGATTCCCGATGGTTTCCGCAATGCTTTGGTAGGTGGTGATTCCCGCAAATGGTATTCTCAAAAGTGCCCGCCAGACTTGAATCTGAAAATTAGTTCCTTTTACCAAAAGTGCG
>JANMEM010000430.1:0-28563 GCA_031376985.1 Hyphomicrobiales bacterium | reverse complement strand
GTTTGGTTGGCCTATTTTGCCTGGTCAATGATCTATTGGTCGCGCGCATTGAACGACATCAGTCAGGGGCTTGATGAAACGCCGCTTTGGATTCCTCAACTATCAATGGCTGTCGGCATGACTGTTTTTGCAATTTGCGTGATTGATCACAGCCTGCGCTTGCTGTTCACTGGCGACCATCGCCTGCCTGCGTCACCAGACGCATTGTAAGCGAGAATGCGACTTGGAACAGCTTGAACTTCTCCTAACACTTCTGGCGCTCTTGGCGCTATTGATGTCGTCAGGCACTTGGGTTGGATTCACACTTGTAGCTATTGCCGCGGTCGCAATTGAATTTTTTGCCAATCGTTCAGCTGGCGCTCCCATTGCCACAACTATCTGGTCGGCATCTTCCTCATGGATGTTGTCATCACTGCCAATGTTTGTCTGGATGGGCGACATATTGTTCCGAACGCGTTTGTCTGAAGATTTGTTCCGGGGCCTGGCCCCTCTCATGGGTCGGCTGCCCGGTGGTTTGTTGCACACCAACGTCATGGGCTGCACAATTTTTGGCTCGGTTTCAGGTTCATCCGCAGCAACACTGACCACTGTTGCGCAAATGACGGTGCCGGAGCTGAAGAAACGCAATTATCCGGAGCATCTCATCATCGGCACCTTGGCCGGACCGGCCACTTTGGGGCTCATGATACCGCCATCAATCATCATGATTGTCTATGGCGTGATGACCAACGAGTCGATTGCAGCCATCAACATTGCAGGCATTCTTCCGGGCTTTGTTCTTGCGGCAATGTTCACGGCCTATGTGGTCATCGTTTCCAAAACTGACAAAAGCTATAGACCTACAGTCGAAGCACCAACCACATGGCGCGAAAAGTTGTCGGCACTTTGGTTGCTGGTTCCTGTACACGTGTTGCTGTTCATTGTTCTGGGGTCCATGTTCGCAGGCATTGCCACGGCAACAGAATCCGCAGCAATGGGCGTGGCCGGAGCACTTGGCCTTGCGTGGTGGCAAAAAACCCTCACGTGGGAAAACTTCATTGAAAGCCTCATGGGTGCCACCCGCACCTCCGCAATGATATCTTTTATTCTCGCTGGCTCTGCGGCCCTGTCATTGGCCATGGGCTACACGGGTCTTCCGAATGATCTGGCCAATTGGGTGAGCACACTGCACCTCTCGGCTTTCGGTCTGTTGATGGCACTGCTCGTTTTGTATCTTATCTTGGGCTGCTTCCTCGACGGTATTTCCTGCGTGGTTCTCACCATTGGAATCGTCGAACCAATGGTGCGTCAGGCCGGCATCGACATGGTCTGGTTTGGCATATTTATTGTGCTCGTAGTTGAACTCGCTCAAATCACACCGCCTGTCGGCTTCAATCTTTTCGTGCTGCAATCCATGACGGGGCACAATATATTCAGAATTGCCCGCTGGTCGCTTCCAATGTTCCTGATCATGTTCGCCATGGTATTTATCATGATCGCCGTTCCAGGTCTTGCCACGTGGCTGCCTGCACTGATGATTCCGACAACTGCTCAATAACTTCAACTTGAGTCTGGCTGGGTACCACAAATGAAAAACCCCGGCGTCAGCCAGGGTTTTCGGAAATCACTTTTCAAGAGCAAAGATATCTGGACCTCTTATGCCACCGAGCGCTGACATTCGGGTGGCAAGGCCACAATTTCAATCCAGTAATGCCCAACAGTTTTTACGATATCTACCAGCTTGTCAAACGATACGGGCTTGCAGATGAATGAGTTTACACCAAGATTGTAGGTCTTGATGATGTCCTCCTCGGCTTTGGAAGTTGTCAATATGATGATGGGTATGCGATGCAGCAAAGGATCGCTCTTGATTTCCTTCAATACAGTTCGCCCGTCCTTGCGTGGCATATTGAGGTCCAGCAAGATAAAGCCGGGATAGGGTTGACCGGCGAGCTTGGTATATTGCCCTTCGCGTCGCAGATACTCCAACAGCTGAACGCCATCTTCTACGAAGTCGACGGGATTTCCGAGTTTTGATTCAGTAAAAGCATCATTGATCATCATACGATCATCAGCATCATCATCAGCAACAACGATGCGGACTGGATGACTGTTGCGTATCATGATTTTTGATCCTTATTGACCTGCTCCAGGGGGAGCGAAACGAAGAATTTTGCACCTACACCCAACTCGCCATCGGCATTGATCATTCCACCATGTCGTTCAACAATCTTGCGAACCGTTGCCAAGCCAATGCCAGTACCTTCATATTCGGTGCGACTGTGCAATCTTTGGAAAATGGTGAAAATCTTGTCTTTGTATTGGTTGTCAAATCCAATGCCATTGTCCGCAATGGTCAAAACCACATGAGGAATTTTTGCAGTACCATCCGCAACTTCAACAAAGCTGGCGCTGACTTTAATGGCAGGCTTCACGTCAGCCTTTCTGAACTTCAGCGCATTGCCCACGAGATTTTGCAACAATTGTCGCATTTGCATGGGCTCGCACTCAATGGTGGGCAAATCACTGAATTCCACGACAGCATCAGTCTCTTCAATTCTGATTTGCAGATCAGAAATGACTTCGGTCAAAACCTTCTGCAGGGAAACCTGCTGATATGCTTTCGCATCCGTGGTCACACGCGAATATGACAGAAGATCATTGATCAGTTTGCGCATGCGGCCTGCGGCATTCTGCATGCGGTCCACAAACATTTTCCCATCCTCAGGAAGAATTTGGGCATATTTGTTGACGAGACGCTCGCCGAAGGCTTCGATTTTGCGCAACGGTTCTTGCAAGTCGTGCGACGCAACATAGGCAAAGTCTGCAAGCTCCCGGTTGGAGTGCTCCAGCTTTTGCGTATACTGCAACATCATTGTCGCATTCTGTTCAGTCTCGGTAATGTCCTGGTAAGTCGCAATTGTTCCGCCGTCAGTCATGGGTTCATTCATCACTGCAATAACACGGCCGTCTTTCAACCGTTGCTTGATAACACTGCGCTTGCTGAGCTGACTCGGATCATTGCGTTCGGCAAGTGCGCGCTCGGCTTCTTCTGCCGTGTAGTTTCCGAGGCTCACGCTATACTGCATCAGTTCCCGCAACGTTATGCCCGGTTTCACCACATCAGCCGAAAATCCGTAAACATCCAAATAGCGTTTGTTGACCACGATCAATTTTTGATCTTTGTCAAACATGCAGAGACCCTGCACCATGTTGGTAATGGCCGTGTCAAACTGCAAATTTCTCGCATGCAATTGCTGCGAAATCCGCAACATTTCAATTTCGCGTAATTTGAGTTCGGTGATATCTGACCGCGTACCGACGATGCCTCCGTCGTTAGTGCGCTTTTCCGTGATCAACAACCACCGGCCATCAGCAAGCTGAACTTCAACAGGTTCGTGTGGATTGCGGTGCCTTTCAAGGCGCCACTGGATATATTCCTCTTGTGATCTTCCGTTGAGCACAAAGGCGCCGCGCGTGGTGGACTTGCGAAGAATTTCTTCTTTGGCAACACCCGGCATGATAACGTCCGCAACAAGCGGGCTATAGTCAACATATTTTCGGTTATAGAGCACAATGTTGTCGTTCGCGTCATAGAGCGCAAAACCATCAGCCATCACATCCAGCGCATGCATCAAACGGGAACGGGACTGTTCGGCAATCATTTCATATTGGGTATTGAGATCAAGCCCTGACGCCGGAGAGTCAATTTGGCGGGCTGTTTCTACTGCTGTACCGTTAGGAAGCCGACGACGACGGATTTCAACCATACTTCCGCTGGGTGCCGTGTAACGAAACGTGTAGGCTGTGCCCGGCTCCAGCCGGTCAATAATCTTCGATATTTTATCGTCAATGTCCTCTGCGGGCACATTCAGTCGGTTGAAGGTGATCTGCATCAGCTTTTGCAGTTGCACACCGGTAGGCAGATCAGAACTCAGATATCCACAAAGCGTCCGATAGAGATCGTTGCAAGCCAGCAGACTGAGTTTTGAATCAAAAAGCGCCAGCCCGACATCAGCACCGGCGAACAAATCGGCAATTTCAGAATGGTCTCTTTCGGGCATGGCTTGATAGTGTCCAGATTCATATTTGCTCTGAATTGGTGTGACGCGGTTGTCAGTCTGCACGATTTTACCCCGAATTTGATCCCCCTCGTTACACAAAAGCAATGAATGAACGGTGAACCCACACTCGAAATTTAGTCTTCGTACATTTCTCGATATTTAACGTTTTTCAGGAATAAGCGGAAGAATGCCTGTCACCCCTCGCTTTTCGAGACAGCAGGATACTTGGTAGTTTGCTTTAAACCTATACGGCTGGATTGATTTGATGTTGTCTACTGTAGAGAGAACGGTTGCCTGCTGGTTGTTGGCTGCCACAATATTTGCAGGCTTCGCCATTCCCGGCCTGTCAGAAATCATGGAGCCGTTTTCTTCAGTCAGCCTTTTGTTGTTGATCATTCTGTCATTGCTCCCCATGGGTCGGCTGGAGGGCGATGAAGTTTTCAGTCTTGACTCGAAAGTCTGGCAGATTGTTGTATGGCAACTCCTGGTTTTGCCGGCAATTATTGTTTCAGCTGCCCATCTGCTGCGTGTTGATAGCTCAATCACATTGTTGCTGGTCACAACATCATCAGCGGGTTCTCTCTTCGCCTCCCCGACTTTTGCCGAATTGCTTCAGGTCAACAAACAAAAAGCCCTTCAATGCATGGTGCTTTCAACATTCCTTATGCCCCTGTCATATTTTTTCTTCTTTACCGTCGTACTGCACGCAAATGTCGAAATCGACGTGATGCAGTTTGTGAACAGGTGCATGATTTTCCTCGTATTGCCACTCGGGCTTTTTCTCATTTACATGGGGATTGCCACAAGCTTGCCACCAAAGATGGCAGAAGCGATCGAAGGGTTGTCACGCCGTTCAACCATTTTTGCGCTCATGGTTTTTGGCCTTGGCATCGTCGGCCCGGCAAGAGACTTGCTGTGGCAAGAACCTCACCGCTTCATGATTTATCTGACAATTGTAACACTGCTTGGAGCTGGAATGGCCTATCTCACGGCCATCGTCATGTTCAAGCAAGGCATGAGTGATTCACTGACAGCCAGCATCGTAAGTGGATTTCGAAATGTCGGCCTTGGCTTTGTGCTGCTCTCTGGCATTGCCGGACAGTCTACAGCTGAATATGTCGGCGTCTCACAAATCCCGATTTTCCTCGCCCCGTTGGTTCTGAGTATTTTTGTGCGCAACCAACGCAGTTCAACACATATGGTGCCTGCGGACTGACAAGCGCGCCGCTGTCTTGGCGGGCATTTCGAGGTTTATAGATCAAGGTAGTATTACGTTAAGCCTGTTTTTGAATCGCCACTTGCACGTGCACCAATAGCTTGGCGGTTTACAGTTGTTTAGGTCCGGCCATGTTAGCTTTCAGCGTAGGTTGAGTTTCAAGGCGGGCGACGTGAACGGCGTGAGTGATACAGTAAATCAAGGAAGCGTGAACACCGACGAAGTCGTGCGGTCACTGCGCGCCATCTTGCAAGGACATCAGGCAACTCCAGCTATTTCAAACAACGAGCCTTCACTGCCTCCGATTGGAATTGTCAAACCCATCACTGCTTCGCCGTCGAAAAGTTCCTTGCGACATACATTGGCCTTTTTGGCCGTGACCCTTGCGGGCTTGGCCGTCATCTGGAATGGCAACAGAAGTTTTGCTCCGGAAATGTACGGTGTGGACGGAATGGTGCCGGCGGCCGAGGCGCACGCCCAACAAAAAAACTACGCTGTTTTTGATTTGAACCTGAATATCAGGGCGCTTCGGGAAGAACAAATCAAGCGCATGACAAAGACGCCTGACGTCATTTTGCTGGGTGCCAGCCATTGGCAGGAAGCCCATAAGGATCTGGTCCAAGGCCAGGAATTCTTCAACGCCCACATTCACCGTGACTACTGGGAAGATCCGCTTGGCATGGTGGAACTGTTGGTAAAATATAACCGACTGCCAAAAAAGCTGATTATCAGCATTCGCGACAATCAGTTCACCCCGGTTGGCAATCGCCAGGACTTCCTCTGGGAGCCCGGCATTCCTGCTTACCGTGTCATGTCCGAAAAGCTTGGTCTTGAGACTGAAAGTTATATCAAGACATTGCCCTACGACCGCGGTCGCGCGCTCATTTCCTTGCCGATGCTGTTTGAAAATACGACCCGTTGGTACAACGCTTCAGAGCGCCCGGGCGCTTCAAAGACAAAGCATTTCCAAAATCTGGACGTATTATTGCCGGATGGTTCGATCGTGTGGTCGAACAAGAAAATGAAATTGTTCACACCTGAACGCACCAAAAAAGAAGCCTTGGCTTTTGCCGAAAAGCGAAGAAATGCCCCCCCTTTGGTTGACCCCAAGGGCATTGAGGCTTTTGAAGCTCTGCTGGATTTCCTGAAGGAAAAGGGCGTCAGTGTTTACCTCGTCAACCCGCCGTTTAATCCGATCTACTACGACACACTTCAGGGCACGCCATATTTTGATGGCCTGACACGTATTGAAGCTCTCGTTCAGCGCATCGCCACTGATCACAAGCTGCCGCTGTTTGGAAGTTTCAATCCTCACAAGATTGGTTGCACAGCTGACATGTATATCGATGCTGAACACTCAAACGAGCATTGTCTTAAAAAGATTTTCGATGAGTTCACGACCCTTGATAGCGCGAGGGGTGCTCAATAATGTCTTTTACATCCTTGCAATTCATCTTTGTGTTTTTGCCCTTGGCCTATCTGGGCTTCGTACTCGCCCATCGCTATGGTGGCGCACAACAGGCCATCAATCTGCTCGCAGCGGTCTCACTGGTTTTCTATGCCATGTTTGGCAGTCAGTTGCTGTTGATCTTGATGATCTCGATGATTTTCAACTTTTCGGCCGGTAACGTCATTGCCTGCTTGGGAAAACATCCCAAGGTCGCAAAAAATCTGCTCGTGGGTAGCGTGGTCGTCAATTTGGCTTTGCTGGGCTATCTCAAGTACACAAATTTCTTCGTCGACTTGACAAACCAGATTTCAGGAACAGGTTTCGCACATTTCAATATCGCAGTTCCGCTCGGCGTTTCGTTCTTCACCTTTGTTCAGATTGGCTATCTGATTGACGCCTACAACGGACAATTGTTGAAACATGATTTCGCCCGCTATATCGTATTCACAGCTTTTTTCCCGTGCGTAACTGCTGGTCCGTTGGTCATGCAGCGCGAAATGATGGAACAGTTGGAAGATCCAAAAAGTCCTGCATTTGACGTCCGCCGGGTCACCATTGGCCTGACCATGTTTGCAATGGGTCTGTTCAAAAAAGTGGTGCTGGCAGATTCCATAGCTCCCTTTGCTGACTCGGTCTTTGGCAGTTCAGTAAGTGGTATGTCACTCGATCAGGTGACTGCGTGGATCGGTGCTCTATGCTATACCCTTCAGCTGTATTTTGACTTTTCCGGCTATTCCGACATGGCCATTGGCCTTGCCACAATCTTTGCAATCAAACTCCCGTTGAATTTTGACTCGCCATTCAAGGCAACTGACATTTCTGATTTCTGGCGGCGGTGGCACATGACCATGACCCGCTTTTTCACGGCCTATCTCTATTCCGGCATGGCCATGTATGGAATGCGCAAAGGCATGGGTTGGGGCCTTGGGCGGGTTGGCCGTTTTCTGATGGTCGCAGCCCTGCCATCCATTTTCACCTTCATGGTGGCCGGTGTCTGGCATGGATCAGGTTGGACCTATGTTATCTATGGCGTGATGCATGGTGTTGCCATTGCTACATTCCTGTGGTGGCGCGAATTTTCCAGCGTGCAACTGCCGTCCCCTTTGGCCTGGTTGCTGACAATGCTGACCGTCGTGTGTGGTCTGGTCATGTTCCGCGCGCCTGATGTAAGCACCGCACTCAACATGTTCGGTCACATGTGGGGTTGGCTGAGCCCGAATCCTGAACAACAAATTTTGTCAATCGACAGCGCACAGGCCATATCCATGATCGTTATCATGGGTGCAATCACGCTGTTGCTGCCAAACACCCAGCAAATCCTTCATCACGAATGGCCCGTTGTCGATTCAAAGCCAGACGAAACAGCAGCCGCTGCCGGACTCGTTGCATGGCGTCCAAGTCTCGGCACGGCCTTTGTCAGCGCATGTATTTTTACAATCGGAATTACCTCAATCGGATCCAGTTCTGGATTCCTCTATTACAAATTCTAAAGTGGGAGCACGTCAATGAATACGCATAACCATCAGTTCCATGAATTCGTCCTGAACCTGCCGCGCGAAGTGGACCACGAAATTGCCGGGGACATTGAAAAAGAGTCAGTTTTCGTCTCGCCCTTCATTGATCGCATTTTTGTCAATCCCGATGGCCTGACCGCTCGTGTGGTCACACGTCCCGGCGCTGACCTCGTGGAAACCAGGGAAAAAGCGGCCCGCTTCCTTAAGGTAATGGTGAAGCAGGTCTCAGGATTTGAAATCAAGGTTTTCATTGATACAAAACGCAAAGACCAAGGCCCCTATCACATTGGTGTCAACGACGAACTCGTAAAGCGTGGCTGGATGCATGATTACGGCAAAGGCCAGGTTGCATATAGTGGCCCAGTTCTCAAATTGGCCAAGTTGATCAATGACAAGTCAGGCGAACTCTACAGCGCGGCATTCAACGCAAAAGACTCCCATTTTCCTGCAATGATTGACGCGGACACCTTGCACAAATGCGGCTATTTCGATTCACACCCAAATGCCGTGACGTTTGTTGGCAACGTCATTGAAGACTTTGACGCGATCGAAGAATTCAGACGTGCAAACTCCTGCTCCGAAGGTGCGTTGATGCCTGCTCAGGATCACATCCACATTGATGGAATGTGCCTCAATCCGGCAGCTTGTTTCCCATGCTACCCCACGTTGACGGGTCAGAAATTTGAAGAGGGCAAATGTTACACATGGCTCGGTCGCGTATTCCGCTATGAGTCGAGAAACATCAACGGTCTTGATCGCCTGTATGAATTCAATGTGCGCGAACTCGTATTCGTAGGCAATGAAGACTACGTCCGCAGTTGCCGTGCGAAGGCTCTGCCGATTGTTGAGGAACTTGCATCCTTCATCGACATTGACTGCCAGGTACAAACTGCAACCGATCCGTTTTTTGCAACGGTCTCCGCCGCCAAGAAGTTCTGGCAGGCCGCGCAGGAAGTTAAGAACGAAATCAAGATACCTGCCTTGGGCAATGATGGCAGTCAGAAAATGTTGGCCTGCGGTTCCATCAATTTGCATGGCAATTTCTTCGGCAAGCGTTTTGGCTTCACCTGCGAAAATGGTGAACCGGCCCAGACGGGTTGCGTTGGTTTGGGCATTGAACGGTGGGTGCTCGCTGCCTTCACACAACATGGCTTTGACGAACAGCGTTGGCCGGAAGCCGTTCGCAACATCATTTTTGCTTAACACATTCAAACAAAAACAAGGGAGATCAAAAAATGCAACTCTATCAACTCATCGGCAAAGTACTTGGTGTTGATCCGTCAACATTGAACGAAGACTCAAATGCGCAAAACACCCCGAAATGGGATTCACTGCGTCATATCGAAGTGGTGTTCGCCATGGAAAATGCCTTTCATGTGCGTTTCACCATGCCGGAAATATCCGGACTGCGTCGCTTGAGCGACATTCGCCGCCTGCTCCTCTCCAAAAATGTGCGCCTGAATGACGATCAGGATGCACGAAAGTCAGCCTGATCCAAAGACCAGTCAATCAAACCGAAGTGGCGGAAAATTGTGATTCCTGAGATGACCGTGAAGGTACTTGTTGTGGACGATGATGAGGACGATATGTACCTCATCAACGCCGCTTTGAGTGAAGTCGAGCGTACACGCTATGTGACTACGGCTGCATCCACCACGCTGTCGGCCATGGTTGCGCTTGCGAAAGAAAGTTTTGACGTCATTTTCAGTGACTATCGTCTAGGCGCCGTCACGGGTGTTGACTTCATTAACAGTGTGCGCGCGGCAGGTATCGATACACCGATCATTCTATTGACCGGCATATCTGATCACCTCGTCGACAATGCCGCGCTGAAAGCCGGTTCATCAGACTTCATTCCCAAAACTGCAATTACCGCCGATGTTTTGGACCGCTCTGTGCGTTATGCCTTGGCCCATGCGGATCGGCAGCGGCTTTTGCAAAGCATTCTGAAAAATACCAAATCAGCAATTTCAGTCATGAATGCGGATGGGACAGAAACCCTCTCCAATGCGCAAATGGCGAACTTTGCGAAATTGGCATTTGGCGATTTTCCGGCAGCAAAACAACAACTGATCAATTTGGCCTACGCATCCACCGAAAAAGACATTACAATCGGTGCACTGGTGCTGGAAGCACATATAACCAAACTTCCAGACAACAGTTCAATCCTGACGCTTCATGATGTGACGGACCGCGTCAATGATTTGCGCGAGCGCCAGCTTGCGGAAGACCGCATCCGCGCTATCGCAATGCAGGACGGACTCACCGGACTTCCCAATCGTATGGCGTTCAATGAGTTTTTGGATGAATGTCTGCAAAAATCAATTCGCGACGGCAGCAAGGTTGCAGTTCTGTTGTTTGACTTCAACCGCTTCAAGGAAGTAAATGATCTTTTCGGCCATGCCGCCGGTGATTACATCCTGAGAAATGCTGCTTCGCTGTTACGGGCAACCCTGACCAGCAAGGAATTCTGCGCACGTTTGGGCGGAGATGAATTTGTTCTTATTCAATGCGATAGCAATCAAGAGAGCGCACTCGAACTGTCACGCCGTGTTGTCGACAGTTTGTCAATGTCACTCGATTGGGAAGACAAGTGCATCGAAGCAAGCGTGACCTTGGGCGTTGCACTCTACCCTCAACATGGCAGCAACCGTCAGCAATTGTTGGCCAATGCAGATCTCGCAATGTATCGGGGCAAATCCGAACTGGATCGTTCCATATGCATTTTTGATGCTGGCATGGACCAGTTCATTCGTGATCGCCGAACGCTTGCCCACGACCTGAAACACGCCATTCAAAATGACCAATTGAGTCTTGATCTGCAACCGCAGTTTATCACCGATACGGGCGAACTGGTAGGGTTTGAAGCGTTGCTGAGATGGCATTGTCCAAACCGTGGCAAGGTTTCACCTACGCAATTCATTCCTGTTGCTGAAGAAACAGGCTTGATCATCGAAATTGATAAGTGGGTGATGTTGAAAGCCTGCAAGCTTTTGGCAGAATATCCTTGGCTGCCACGCGTCGCGGTAAATATATCGGCAAAAGCCATCTGCCAGCCCTTGATTGTTTCTGATGTGCGGGGCGCACTTTTTGATATGGGCATGTCAGCAGGTCGGCTGGAACTGGAGGTCACCGAGACCGCGCTGATCCACGACTTGAACCGCGCACTTCATAATTTGCGTCAGATCAAGGCACTCGGCATTTCCGTTGCAATGGATGACTTCGGCACCGGCTACTCCTCACTGTCATTGCTTAGCTCCTTCCCATTTGATCGCATCAAGGTTGACGGCTCATTCATCCAGCTCACCGGAAATAATGCGCGAGCAGACGCAATTTTCAAAGCCGTGGTTGGACTTGGTGCCGCTCTCAGCGTTCCAGTTCTGGCAGAAGGCGTTGAAACCGAACAACAGCTGTTGTTTGCAAGAGCTGCCGGTTGCGCCGAGCTTCAAGGTTTTCACTTCGGGCGGCCTATTCCCGAGAAGATGCTGAACAGCCTTTTCGCTGCGCTTGATGGAAACCTGTGTCTCGAAAACATCCAGACTTGGCAGGAGACGATGCGCCTGCAAACAAATCATGATGACGTCACACAGTTTCGTATTGCAGCAAGCGTTTAAAAACAAACAGGTGATCAACCCCAGAATTAACTGCCGATGTAATCTTGAGACTGTTTCGAAATTCTGACAGAATTCTGCTGTGTAATTGAGCTTGTCTTGATCAATTAAAAATGGTGCGCGGTACAGGGATCGAACCTGTGACCCCTACCATGTCAAGGTAGTGCTCTACCGCTGAGCTAACCGCGCACATTAACTGCGATGCTCGCTCTATAGTGGGTGAAAATTGTCATTGCAAGCGCGAAGACAGGCACGT
Source organism: Hyphomicrobiales bacterium (assembly GCA_031376985.1). GTDB lineage: Bacteria > Pseudomonadota > Alphaproteobacteria > Rhizobiales > Aestuariivirgaceae > Aestuariivirga. The sequence continues at coordinate 16,473 of JANMEM010000430.1, read as the reverse complement.
GGAACCGTCAAGTCTCAGGCACACACCGCTTACATGGAAACACTAAAACGTAACCTGGATGAGGCAGTTAAGCCGCCATCATCCGGTTCACTTCATTGACCAGATCGCGCAAATGAAACGGTTTTGACAACACCTTGGCGTCTTTTGGCGCACGGGAATCTGGGTTGAGCGCCACAGCCGCAAATCCCGTAATGAACATGATTTTCAGGCCGGGGTCAAGTTCTGCGGCGCGCCTTGCCAACTCAATGCCATCCATTTCCGGCATCACGATATCGGTCAGCAGCAAATCAAAATTCTCTTGCTTGATTTCTTCAAAGGCACTGGCACCTTCGCCAAACGCCTTGACGGCATGGCCAGCCTTCTCCAACGCCTTCACCAGAAAGCGTCTGAGGTCATCGTCGTCTTCAGCAAGTAAAATTCGGGCCATGGTCTGTGTCAAAACTGATACCTGTATCACTATGCGACGGCCATTGCCGACAATCAATGCTCAGCAAGATAGCGGCCAAGGCGTAAACAGGCCATGAACCCAGAAGAAGAAACCGTTGACCATAGACAGCTAACGCTCAAATCTGCATAACCGTTGAAGGAGTAATACACCAATTGACTGAACAGGCTTTGAGCAGCTTTGAAATTTTGGCCCCCGCCCGGTGGCTTGTGCCCATGGTCTTTAATTCACCGCATAGTGGAAACGGCATCCCTGAAAATTTTCGCCAGCAAAGCCCGCTCTCAGTGGCGCAATTGCGGGCATCAGAAGACAGTCACGTTGACCAGCTGTTTTCAGGTTGTCTTGACGCAGGCGCACCCATGGTGCGGGCCCTGCTCTGCCGCGCCTATCTTGATCTCAACCGGGAACCCTATGAACTGGATGCCCGCATGTTCCAGGAGCGTCTGCCAGCCTATGTCAACTGCGCCTCGCCACGCGTGGCTTCAGGGCTTGGCACCATTCCACGCACTGTGGGCGAAGGTATTTTGATCTACAATGGACCATTGGACTTTGCAGAGGCTGTCAACCGCATCGAAACCGTTTACCGCCCCTATCACCGTGCGCTGAGCGCCTTGCTTGACGAAGCCTATAATGCGACGGGCTGTTCCTTGCTTGTGGATTGCCATTCAATGCCGTCAAGCGCCGTCACCCACATGCGGGCGGCCCACGGCAGATCGATTGATATTGTGCTCGGTGACCGATACGGCAGCGCCTGCGATCCCGGCATCAGTGCCATTATTGAAGCGCACATGCAGGAAGCTGGACTGATCGTCAGTCGCAACAAACCCTATTCCGGCGGATTTTTCACCGAAAACCACGGCAGACCTCGCCAAGGTCGCCAAGCAGTCCAAATTGAAGTCAACCGGTCACTCTACATGAATGAGACAAACCATGAGCAAAGTGCGGGTTTCCTGACATTGCAGGCAGTGTTTGCGTCACTTGCAGAAAAACTTGCAGCATGGCTCAAACACCATGGCACATACGCAGAAGCAGGCTTCGCGGCAGCGGCAGAATAAAAAAAGGGCCGATACACCAAGGTGACCGGCCCAAGTCTAGGGAGGAAACGCCCAAAAGGGCAATGAGGGAGAACAGAAGCTCTCAAGCTCACGAGTTAGATTTGGCACTGCACACTGGCACATTCAAGCCTAAATTCTGACCGGATGATCAAGAAATCGAGTTCGTCGAGGTAATTTGATCTGATTGATAATCTATAAACAATTGAAATACATAGGTTAAATTACAAATTTGCGGACAAAAACCAAAGCATTGCAATAAACGCATAGGTCTTCGGCAATGTTGCAGTGCAATATGTGATCTGAAATACAGACTTTAGATTCAATCCATGCAAGCGCTTGGCGCAATCGCTTGAAGCAGCTAAATCCTTGGCATGACACAACAACACGACTGGCAACACCTCACGCAATTCGCTCTCGGCTTGGCTGAGGCGGCCGGACAGGCAATATTGCCGCATTTCCGCAAAAACGCTCCCATTGACGTCAAAGCCCACGAAACCTGGGATCCCGTCACCGAAGGTGATCGCGCCGGTGAACGTGCCATCCGCCACCTGATTGAAACCCACTATCCCAGCCATGGCATTCTGGGCGAGGAATATGGCAGCAAACAGGGAACATCAGGTCTGACCTGGGTGCTGGACCCGGTCGATGGCACCCGCGCCTTTGTCATTGGCATGCCAACCTGGGCCACGCTGATTGGTCTATATGAAGATGGCAAACCGCGCTTGGGTGTCATGTCACAGCCTTTCGTCGGTGACGTATTTTATGGTAACCCCGACGGCGCTTGGTTGAACCATCGCGGACACATCGAGCAGATCAAGGTTCGCGCACCAGTTCCACTGTCAGACGCCGCCTTGGGAACCACCACCCCTCACCTCTACAAGGGCAAAGACCGTGAAGGCTTCGACAGGTTGCGCCATTCGGTAAAAGTCACCCGCTATGGCGGCGACGCCTATTTCTTCGCGTTGTTGGCCGCAGGTCATTTGGACATCGCAATGGACGCCGGATTGCAGACCTACGACATTGCAGCCCTGCTCCCCATTATAAGGGGTGCGGGCGGCTTTGTAGGAAGCTGGGAAGATACCGACCCGCACCAAGGCGGCCACATACTCGCCGCATCAAGTCAGAAACTGTTTGAGGCAGCCCGTGAAAAAATGCGGAACGACGATTAAATATTAAACCACCTGATCAACCAGATCGAAATTCCCGAAACTGATGCCGACAGCACTGTGCCCCATGCCAAATCAATCATCGCAATCTTGGTGGTAAATCCATTGATCGTCGACAGGTTGGTGAGATCATAGGTTGCATAAGCAACGAAGCCAAAAAATGCTCCATACACAATGGCTTTCCCAATCCCGGGAACGGCTAGATGTGGTGACACGATGAAAACCAAAAGCCCAAGCGCAAAAATCGCATAAAAAATAAACGCGACCACAAAGTTGGGGCGGTCCTTTAGCAGCGCACCCATCTCGGGTGCATAAATCCAGCGCCCCGCCGTGCTCAACCACGTTGCATCAATTGCCAGAAATACGACAAGCACGACAAGGTACTGCAGGATGAGCTGGCGCATTTTGACCCCTTTCAGCACTTTACGTGAAATTCACAATCGGGGATCACGGCACGCTCAATCAATCGTCGCGGTATACGCGTTCCCGCTTTTCGTGGCGCTCCTGGGCTTCAATCGAAAGTGTCGCAATCGGGCGCGCGTCAAGCCGCTTCAGGCTGATCGGATCACCAGTGTCTTCACAATAGCCATAAGAACCATCTGAAATGCGTTTCAAGGCAGAATCGATTTTGGAAATCAGTTTGCGCTGCCGGTCCCTGGTCCGGAGTTCGAGTGAACGATCCGTCTCTGACGACGCACGATCAGCAACATCTGGCAGGATGTGGTTTTCATCTTGCAGGTGTCCCAAGGTCTCTCGGCTCTCCTTGATGATGTCGTCCTTCCAGGCCATCAGCTTGCGGCGGAAATATTCCACCTGTCGCTCGCTCATGAACGGCTCATTGTCGCTGGGCCGATAGTCTTCTTCCAACACAAGTGACATAGACGTTTCTCTCCAACCGTCGCTGCGCGGGCTTATAGCCTTGGCGCAACTGCCGGGCAAGTGGTGGTAATATATTGAAAAAATGTGATATTCCGGAACAGTGAAGGAAAAATTCCCTTGCCAACCCGTGGAATCACCGCCGGATCGCGGTTTTTGTTGCCTCGTCGAAGCGGTCCCTGGCCTGCATCCACCAATAGCTGCCCTGCACTCCAAGCCGCCCAAGTTGACCAAATGCCCAGCGCGGCGCAAATGGCGTAAACCGACGAAAATCGTCGTCACCACTGGCAATGGCCCGCGCAATCAACAGGCCCCCCATGGCAGTGGTATTGAGGCCATGGCCACCGAAGGCCGTGGCGAACCACTGGCCGTCCTGGTCGCGCCCGATCAACGGCATTTTGTGCAGGGCATATCCCATCAGACCCGCCCAGGCAAAATCGATGCGCGGCATTCCCAATTGCGGAAATGTCGAAACCATATCATCGCGCATGGCTTCGGCCAGATGATGTGGCTCCTCAACTTTCGTAGTAATGCGTCCTCCCCAAAGAATCCGCCCACCATCAATCAATCGATAATAATCCCCGGCCCGCCGCGTGTCACCAATCGCCTCAGCTGTGCGGATGGCGTCCTGCTGCAATGCTTCAGTGACCACAACATAAGTTGAAACCGGCAGGATAGCGCTTGCCGTTGGCGCATGAAGCGAGCGATCAAGTGCTGAAACGCAATGCACCACATGCTGCGCCCTCACCTTGCCCTCATTCGTTTTTACAACGAATGTTGCACCTGACTGCTGCACCGATTGTGCGCCACTCAGTTCAAAAACCTTGGCACCCGCTTCTTCACACAACCGCTTCAGCAACAACGCATAGCGGAGCGGATGGATATGAAACGCCTTCGGAAATGAAATACTGTCGAAGTAGCGTGACGTGTTCAGCAGCTTCCGCGTTTCATCAACACGCGCGACGTCTACGTTCTCCGAAAATTTCAGGCGCAGCTCTTCGGCATAACGATGCAAGCCCCCACCGTCATTGTAGCGCACACAGCTGCGCGCTCCATGCCCCATGATGATTGAACTGTCATGCTGAAAAATAGTTGACCGCACAAACTCGGTGCCTTCGCGCGACAACGCATGTAGCCGTTGCGCAGCCTCCAGTCCCACATGTTTCACAACGTCATCAATACCAAGTGCAAAGCCATTTGACACGAAGCCACCATTGCGCCCGGATGCACCAGCAGCAATACGTGACGCTTCTAGCAACACCACCGATTTTCCGGCGCGCGCCAATTCCAGTGTTGTGGTCAAGCCGGCGAGGCCACCACCAATCACGCACACATCAACAGCCTGAACCTCACGCAGTACAACCGCGTCACCGCGTAGCGCCGTGGTTTCATACCAGCTTACCGGAAGGTTAATTGCTTGCACCAAAATGACATCTCCAAATCAATTCACACTTAACGCAAAATTAGCCCGAACCGTGCAATTTGATCCAGTCTGTCATTTTTTAGGTTGTGCTCATGCGTCTGGTTCCTGTTTTGGCTTTAATGACTTCAGCTTTCGCTCTGGCGGCCTGTGCGGGCGGCGGTGGCGGATTGGGCGGCGGCGGCACCTTGTCGGCAGCAAGCATGGTCGCCAGCAACGGTAACGGCGTCTGCACCGTGCAGCAAACCAGCGCAGACTGCATTCCCGTCACCACACCCGTGGTCACGCCCACATTACCCGACAGTGACGGAGACGGCGTTCCCGATGGCACCGATGGAACAGATGGCGATGGAGACAACGGATCGGGTGCAGGCGGCAATGCTACAGGGCTTTCCGCAGGCAACAGAACCATCGCTCTGCAGGGCTTCATCTATGATACCCCTGTTGCACCAGACACTGCCCTTTCCGTTTTGACATCCACCACCTCCACAACACAGCCTGCAATTACGGCAGCGATTCTTTCTGCCACCAAGCCCACAAATCTGAAATTCGAAATTGACACAAAGTCGGCCAAAAACAGTCAATGGGCCGTTCCCATTCAGATGGACGAATTCCGTTCAGGCACACGTGATTTGTCATGGATAAAGCTTGGCCATACGGTCGGCGGAATTACCACGCCGCCGGTTCTGAATGGTTTCGCGCTTGGACCTCTTACCTATGACCCTATCGACAAAAGATATGAAACCGCCACGGGCGTGGGAGTGAATTATCGCGAAGACATTTATTGGAACCAGCTCACGCCTTACATGAACGCCAAGGCAAATGGTGGTGCCATGGCAAACTACCGCGAATATCGCGCCAAGGATCTTTCAGAAGCCGTCAACCGCGACGAGTTGTTGCAGGTCTGGGCTTGGGATGACAGCTATGCCTATCAATACCAAAATACCATTGGCGGCGGCATACCAAAACAACAGGCGTGGTCTTTCGGTGGAAATGCCACGGCGGTAATGCCAACAGCGGGCAACGCCACTTACAAAGGTCGCTTTGTGGCAGCCGCGCAAACCACAGGCTGGATCAAAAAAGAAGGCGCAACCATTGACCCCAATGCCTTGTGGCGCGTGCAAGGCCAGTCTACGTTTGATGTTGATTTTGCCAGCACGACGGGTGACATCCGCGGCACCCTGACACCTGAAACCTGGACAAGCTACCAAGCTGACCTGAAAGGCGATTACACGTGGTACACAAGTGCGTCCGGCACACAAAGCGCTGACACCGTTGCCACTCCAAACTACAGCTACATCTACGAAACCAAAACAACAATTGATGCATCGCTTGATGCTCCTACTGGCACAACCAAAGCGAACACCTTCAGCGGTACCGCGAAACTTGATGAGCCCTATATCTCCTACACCGATCACGCTTACGGCGGCTTCTTTGGCACCACCGCGGGTGAAGTCACAGGTGTGTTCAACTCGGCAGGCGCGCAGGTGGATCCTCTCGGCGGGTCGGATGGTATCAACAACACCAAGAATGCGTTCCTGACCATCAATGGTGCCTTCAATGGCAAGTGCACCAACGCTGGTGGTGTATGCCCTCCCTGATGTTTGACACATTCGCATCCCGCCAGTGCGCAGCGCTTTGCGCACTGGCAATGTTTTTTTGCGAAGTCCCGCTCGCTGTAGCCGCACCAAGTGGTCAGCAAATCGCCGCTTATGAATCAGCGCCCGAAATGGAACGCGTAAGACTCTTGTTGCATCTGGCCAAATCGGGCCAGGAAGCTGATGCTGCGTTCATGTTGCAGAAATTTCCGTTGACTGGGCCTTATGCCAGGAATCGCACGCTTTTTGTCGAAGGTTTGATCCTCAAGGCCAATGGCGACTTGACAGGGGCAGCCGCAAAATTCCGCGCGGCCCTGGCCGATGACCCTGGCCTAACACTGGTGCGCTCGGAACTTGCCCAAGTTCTTGTGACCCTTGAGGAAGACGACAGCGCCAAGCACCAACTTGAACTTTTGGCCGCAGACGCGCCTGATGATGCCGCTGCAAGCGGTGTGCGTTCTTTCATCGACCAGGTAGACAGCCGCAAGCCTTATAAAACCAGTGGCTATGTCTCATTTGCACCGTCAACAAATCTGAACAACGGGTCAAAACACACAACAGTATATTCACCGGTCTTTGGTTCGAACGGCGTGATTGACAAGGCGCACCAGGCCACCAGCGGCTTGGGTGTTGCGGGCGGCGTGAGTGGCGGTTACACGAAGCGGCTTGGCAATGATTTTTCTTTCGTTGCCGCTGGTAGTGCTGATGTGCGGCTTTATGACGACTCTGACTTCAACAGCTATGGCCTGAGTCAATCCGTGGAAATGCGGCGGCTGATCAAACAAGGCTATGTGGGCTTGGGCGCTGTTGCCAGTGAAGCCCTCGAGGACGACAAGCTTGGTGTCTCCTACGTTTCTTATGGCCCACGGATTTCCGCTTCGCTTCAATTCACAGGCAAAGACCGGCTTTCAACCAGCGCAGTTTACGAATGGCGCGACAACCTGAAATCCGGCGGTGTTGACAGCACAGCCTTCATGCTTGACGGCTCCTTGACCCATGGCTTCAATTCAAGCCTCACAGTCACGCTGTTTGGCGGCTGGGACAATATCGCGTCTGACTCCTCACTGGCTTCCTACCGCACAATTTCAAGCGGGCTTTCCATATATAAAGAACTTTCACACGGCATTTCCGCAACGGTGACAGGTCAATACGCCGACACCAATTTTGAAGGTTACAACGTTGTTGCAGCGGCCTTCCGCAGGGATACCAAATTGACCGGGTCCATTTCACTGACGAAGCGCGACCTGAACTTGTTCGGCTTTGCGCCGTCGCTGTATTACAGCTATTCGGAAAATCTCTCGAACATCAACCTCTACGACTACTCTTCCCACGCCGTCGATTTCCGTTTGACCAAGGATTTCTGAGGCCATTGCCCCTGGCCTGTCAGGCCGCTAAAGCAGCGTCCATGCGATTTAACTCCGGCAATGAATTCAGGGCCCTTCCCCGCAAAGCTGTCACCGTGTTCGGCATGTCCGGCGTGGGAAAAACCACGCTTGCCCGGTTGTTGATGGACGCCAACTGGTTTCAGTATTCCGTCGATTATCGCATCGGCACAAGATACATGGATGATCACATCGTCGACAATTTCAAGCGCGAAGCCATGAAGAATGATTTCTTGAAGGATTTGCTGCGCTCAGATTCCATCTACGTGCGTTCCAACATCACATTCGACAACCTGGCCCCGCTTTCCACCTACCTTGGAAAACCCGGCGATACCAAGAAGGGCGGAATTTCCTTCGCGGAATATAAATTGCGCCAGAGCCAACATCGCGACGCTGAAAGACGCGCCTTGCAGGACGTTCCCGAATTTATTGATCGCGCCGCCGAAATTTACAAATACGATCATTTCGTCTGCGATTCCGGTGGCAGCCTGTGCGAAGTTGTGAACCCGGATGATCTCAAGGATCCGGTGTTGAAAGCACTCGCCGACAACACACTGATCCTCTACATTGAAGGCACACCGGAACACACCTCCATGCTGGTGGACCGTTTCCGCAAGCACCCAAAGCCCATGTATTATGAGCCCGCCTTTCTCGAGGCGAAGTGGGCCGAATACAAAGCGCTGAACAATATTTCCGCTGACAATGATGTGGACCCCGACAGTTTCGCCGTCTGGGGCTTTGAGCAACTGCTCCACCACCGCATCCCGCTCTATGCAAAAATCGCCAAAAACTTTGGCTACACTGTTCGAATGCGTGACATTCCACATGTCAAGTCAGAAGACGATTTTATCACGCTCGTCTCCAACGCCATTGATCAATCATAAGTTTTCAAATCATGCCCATCCGCATTCCCGACGAACTGCCTGCGCGCCGCATTCTTGAAAAGGAAGGCGTGAACGTCATGACCAAGGCCACTGCCGACCGTCAGGATATTCGCCCTTTGCGCCTTGGCCTCCTGAATTTGATGCCCAACAAGATCAAGACCGAAACGCAATTTGCAAGACTCATTGGAGCTTCACCCTTGCAGGTCGAACTTTCGCTGGTGCGCATCACCAACCACACCCCGAAGAACACGTCCCAGGAACACATGCTGGCGTTTTACGATGCCTGGGAAGATGTGAAAGACCAGCGTTTTGACGGCTTCATCATCACCGGCGCACCGATTGAGCAAATGCCGTTTGAGGAAGTGACTTACTGGAAGGAAATGGCAGCCATTCTGGATTGGACCCAGACCAATGTGCATTCGACGATGCATATTTGCTGGGCGGCCCAAGCGGCGTTGCACCACTTCCATGGTGTGAACAAACACGCTCTTGAATCCAAGGCTTTCGGAGTTTATGCGCACCGCAATCTAAACCCCGCCTCTACTTATCTGCGCGGCTTTTCCGATGACTTCGCCATGCCCGTATCACGCTGGACTGAAGTGCGGCGCAGTGAAATTCCGAAGGATCATCGACTGGAAGTCTTGATGGAGTCCGACGAAAAAGGCCTCTGCCTCATCAATGATCCGGCCCAGCGCTCGCTCTACATGTTCAACCACATTGAATATGACACGAGATCATTGGCGGAGGAATATGAGCGGGACGTAGCAGCAGAAAAAGCAATTGCCCTGCCCGCAAACTATTATCCGCAAGACAATCCGCAAAATCCACCTGAAAACCGTTGGCGCGCCCACGCCCACTTGTTGTTTGGCAACTGGATCAACGAAGTCTACCAGACCACGCCATTTGACCTGAAAGATATCGGCAAAAAATAAGTGCTGGTATGGACTTGAAGCTGACACTTTTTATTCCTATTTAGAATGGTGAAAGCAAGGAAAAGCGGCCTAATGGAATTTCGGAAGATTGTCGACGCCAGCCGGATTGCTGCCGGAGGCTTGAAGGATTTTGCCACGGGATTGGTCAATCCAACACTTCGGCTGGGCGTCACCGGATTGTCGCGCTCCGGCAAAACCGTGTTTATCACGGCACTTGTCAACGCACTGCTGAAAGGAGCGCGACTTCCGGTTTTTGATGCCTATGCCAAGGGCAGGATCACCCGCTGCTATCTTGAGCCCCAGCCCAATGATGAGTTGCCGCGCTTTCCCTATGAACAGAACATGGCCAAACTCACAGGTGAAAGCCGTGAATGGCCTGAGGGCACGAGCCGCATCAGCCAGTTGCGGCTCACCATTGAATATGAACCAAAAGGCCTGATCGCCCGCAATCTGCATGGCGGAAAACTGCATCTGGACATCATTGATTACCCAGGTGAATGGCTGCTGGACCTGCCGTTGATGGCGCAGACCTATCAGCAATGGTCGATTGCAACCTTGGAAGCCGCCCGTAAACTTCCGCGGGTCAAACATGCAGTGGCTTGGCTTGATCACGTGCAAAAGCATGCCGCCAATGATGCGTCAAATGAATTGGTTGCAGTCGACGCCGCGTTGCTGTTCACGGCCTATCTCGCAAGATGTCGGGAGAAAGACGTGTCACAGTCCACTTTGCCACCCGGGCGGTTTTTGCTACCCGGCGATTTGGCAGGATCACCGCTATTGTCTTTCGCTCCATTGGATGTTGCGCAAGGTCAGGAGTTTGTAGCGGGTTCATTGGGTGCCTTGATGCAGCGCCGCTATGATTCTTATGTGACCAAAGTGGTGAAGCCGTTTTTCTTCGGTCATTTTGCAAGACTTGATCGCCAGATCGTTTTGGTTGATGCGTTGACCGCATTGAATGCAGGCCCTGCGGCTGTGGCGGATTTGCGCAATGCCTTTGCCGATGTGTTGTCCTGCTTTCGCATGGGCAAAAATAATATTCTGACAGACCTTTTCGGTCACCGTGTGGACCGCGTGTTGTTTGCCGCCACCAAAGCCGATTTGCTGCATCATTCAGACCATGACAATTTGGAGGTGATCCTCCGTATACTGATTGATCAGGCCGCAGTCCGCGCTGATGCGACAGGTGCTGTATATGACATCGCTGCCATCGCAGCGATTCGCGCCACCCGTGAAGCCACACTGAAACAGAACGCTGAGGACTTGCCTTGCATTGTCGGCACGCCAGAACAACATGAACTGATCGGCGACACCGCTTTTGACGGCATAAAAGAAGCCGCCGTATTCCCCGGTGATCTACCAATAGAACCACAAGCCGCACTGGATGGCCGCATGGCAGGTAAGCTCAAATTCGTGAAGTTCCGGCCACCACTGTTGAAGGACGGCACCTTTCCGCACATCCGTCTCGACAAGGCAGTTGAATTTCTGCTCGGAGACCGTTTGAAATGACCGACAAAACCCGCGCACCACAAGCCTTCGTGCTGCCCGACGAGGGCGACGAAACCGTGAAGCCGACAAAGTCAAGTTCAAAAGCTGCAGCACCCACATTGGTGTTTGAAACGGAGCTGGAGCATACGGATCTGGTCACACTTCCCCAAACTGCTACACTGCATGGGCCGCGCCGTTTCCGCTGGCTTGGGCTTTTGGCCAGCGCGTTGTTTGCATTATTTTCCATGTGGGCCGCTTTGTCGATTGTGCAACTGGTGCAAAGTTTTTTCGTGCTGACACCATGGTTAGGCTGGCTGGCATTCGCTGTTGCGGGCGTTGCCGCCTTGGCTGCTGTTGCCATTGTCATCCGCGAAATTGTGGGTTTGTGGCGTCTCAAGCGCATTGAGCACATTCAGGAGCAGGCTGCTCGCGCCATCAATCTCGATGAACGCAGTTCTGCCGAAAACGTCTGTCGTGAACTTGAAACACTTTACGCCAGCCGCGCCGATGTGCAGTGGGGCCTCAAGCAATTTGCCAGTCACCGCAGCGATATCCTTGACCCGCGAGACCGCGTCAAACTTGCCGATACCTTGATGGTGCAGCCACTGGACGAGGTGGCACACAGGATCATCGCCCGCCGCGCCCGCCGTGTGACACTGCTGACGACGGTGACACCAATTGCAATGCTCGACATATTATTTGTCGCCGCCCAAAATTTTGCCATGCTGCGCGAGTTGGCAACACTCTATGGTGGCAGGCCGTCAACGCTGTCAACTTTGAAACTGGCCCGAATGGTGGCGACACACCTGGCTGTAACTGGGGGCTTGGCGCTTTCAGACAACCTCATCCAGCATGTCGTCGGCAAAGGTATATTGGGCAGATTGTCTTCCCGCTTTGGCGAAGGTGCCGTGAACGGCATTCTGACCTCGCGTATCGGCCTTGCAGCAACAGCCGTATGCCGACCCGTCCCCCGTGACGCTGCAACGTCTGACACTTTGGCAAGTTTGCTGAAAGAAGTGCTGACGTTTGGCGACAAGAATCCGGAGAGTTAACCTTTCATTTACCACTTCTGCCAATTCACCCCACGATCCGTACAATTTTTCGTAATCTGCCTTCAGTGTGAACGCCCAAGTGTGGAGAGTGGGTCTATGTTCAAATCCTTGTTGTCTGTTTCAGATTTTGCTTCAGGGGAATCGGGTACAATTGCCGGGCATCTTTCCGCAGCAACCCTGAGCGTTGTCACGTCACTCAAGGCTCTGCGTGATCTCGAAGCCAAATGGCATGATCTTGAGCACGACACTCTAAACCATTCCAGCGTATTTCAATCCTTCGACTGGGTGATGGCCTGGGCAGAGACTTATATCGCCAACAACAGTCGCACTTCATTGCACATCATTGCGGGTTATGAGGCTGAAAAACTTGTGTTTCTCTGGCCGCTGATGCGTACAAAGCAAATGGGCTTTGATACGCTGACGTGGCTGACTGAACCTTTTGGTCAATATGGCGATGTGATGTGTCGAAAGGGCCAGAATTCAAAACTCTGGATCGAAAGCGCGTTGACTTTCATGAAGCGACTGCGTGACGTTGACATTCTGCGGCTGCGCCATGTGCGTGCGGACAGTCACTTGGCAGTTCATGCTGCACAGCTTCTGCATGACGCAGGCGCACCCGATGGCGCTCCTTTTCTTGATCTCGAGCAATTTGCAACGGAAGACGCTTACGATGAGCGTTACACTTCGACGCAACGCAAACGCCGGAAGAAAATCCGGAAGGCCCTCGAGGAGTTGGGGTCAGTGTCATTCATTCAGCTACCAACGGGATCTTCGGCTGATGCCGCTGTGCGGATGGCGATTGCGGAAAAAAACATCTGGCTCGCCGAACGTGGTCGCATCAACCGCGTGCTCGGTTGCCCCCAACATCTCACATTTTTGAAGAACCTGTCGCGTCGCAGGAATGGAACTGTGGAAGTTGTCGTCAGCGAAATGAAAGCGGGTGACAAGCCCGTGTCATGGGAAGTGGGCTTTCGACATCGCGGCACGCACTATGGCTACATCACCTCACACGTGAATGCTCTCACAAATCTATCGCCGGCCCGCTTGCATATGGACCAGTCGCAACGCGATTGCCTGAACGCCGGCATGGCAGTGTTTGACCTGATGGTGCCAAACGACATTCACAAAGAGTCCTGGTCTTCTGGTGTTGTGACAACCAATGACTATTACCTGCCCATATCAACAGCAGGTGCCGCACTGGGGCATGGATTTATCAGAACGCTGCGGCCCCTGTTGCGCAAAGCCTACTACAGAATGGACGCTTCAACCTTGCGCAAGCTGAATTGGAAAGCGGCATTCACGGGGAAGGTCAAACGTCCAGAAGAGTCTTGATCCTGTTGATGACGGCATGATGTATCGTCTCAATTGACAGAATTTTCTGACGGCTTGTTCCCTGCGAAATATCACCCAGATGTCCAGCGTCGATCAGCGGTGCCATCAAGCCATCAACATCACGCGGCGGGTGTAAAATTCCTGCCCGAGCCAGTGCGGCGCCCAGCCCTGACTTTGCTGACCAGCGCGGCAACAGTCTGGACACCGGCAAACGGTAGAGTGATGTAGGTTTTCCCGTCTGCAGCATTTCCGTGACCATCGATACACTGTCCGAGGTAACCACCAGTTCATCGCACAAGGCAAGGGCGGGGTGATAAGGATTGGCATTTTCTCCGCGGTGGGAAATCCATTTCAGCGCGAAAATTTCAGCCGCCACAACATCAATGGCATCACTTGGACTGCGGGGTGAATCCAGCAGAATGACGCTGCCGCCTGTTCGTGTTGCACGAAGCTGCAAGGCTTTGCCAAATCCAACAAGATCTTCCCTATTCAATCGCACGGGAAATTTGCCGCCACCGATGACCCCTAAAATCCAGGGATGCGGCAGCAGAGCCCAGGCAGCATTGAAGTTTGCGCCATCTGACTTTGACACCGATTTCGGACTGGCAAATGGCAAGGGCATTTCAACCACATTCTCAGCAGGTGGCAGGCCATACTGCGGTGTTGTCACAATAAAGTCGAAACCCTGCAATGCCATGCGCGGACGCCCGAGTTGAATAGTCTTCGTCCGGCCTCCTGACTGTTGCTTGATCCAGAGGGCAACGGGTGCCGTGCGCTTGCCCGTGGCCACCACCACGTCAGGCCACGGCGGCCTCAACAGCAACCGTGCATCCTGCGTCACATGCGATACGCGCGAACCCAAGATCCAATTCGGAATGGTGTGACAGACGTTGAAGGCCAATTGCTTTCCTTCAACACGACCGCCCAGCTGCAACGCCAAGTGCAAGGCTTGTGCCGTATCGCCAGCCCGCACCCCCTTCAACACCCAGATCAAGGGCCGCTGAGCTATGTCACTGATACCGTTCAGGGTCGTGGTCCATGCAAAAATCTCCTGTGTTTCCTATGTACAGCCAGCTCCACTTTGTCCACACTCCTGCAATGGCCGCTGAATCATTTTCTCATTATCAGGACATTCTGATTGTCCTTGGTGCTGCCGGCATCATTGTGCCCTTGTTGTTGCGCATGGGCATCAGCAGCACACTTGGTTTCCTTATCGTTGGCCTTTTGCTGGGGCCGCATGTGCTGGGCCGTATCACGGAAAGCATTCCGGCATTTGAGGCGCTGAGCATAACCGACCCTGAAGGTGTGGCGGGCCTTGCCGAACTGGGCGTGGTGTTCCTGCTGTTTCTGATCGGGCTTGAACTGTCATTCGAACGCCTGAAAACCATGAGGAAGCTTGTGTTCGGTTTGGGCGGTTTGCAAGTCGTGCTCTCTACTCTGGTATTGGCCATCAGTGCGGATGTTCTGGGTTTTGCGCCAAAGCAGGCTGTTGTCATTGGCATGGCTTTGGCGTTGTCCTCAACCGCCATTACCATTCAGCTTTTTGCCGAACAAAAGCGTTTGGGTTCACAGGCAGGCCGCATCAGCTTTGCCGTGTTGCTGATGCAGGATGTGGCCGTTATCCCCATGTTGCTGATTGTCTCAGCACTCAGCGCACCGGAAGGCACAAATCTCGGGTTTGCATTGGCCTGGGCCGTTGGCCAGGCCATTCTGGCGGCAATTCTCATTGTGCTGGTGGGCCGCTATGCACTGACGCCGTTGTTGAGGGTGGTGGCTTTGACCAAAAGCCCGGACCTGTTTTTGGCGGCTGTCTTGTTCATTGCAGTCGGCACCGGCGCCGCGGCAACACTCGCCGGGCTTTCAATGGCCATCGGCGCATTCATCGCGGGGCTGGTGTTGGCTGAAACCGAATATCGCCGTGCCATCGAAACCATCATAGAACCGTTCAAGGGCCTGCTGCTGGGGTTCTTCTTTCTGATGGTGGGCCTTAACCTTGATCTTGCCCTGCTGTTGCAATCACCTGTCAAAATCGTGGCATCTGCCATTGGCCTCATCACGGTAAAATTTGCGGTGATGACACTGTGCGGAAAAATTTTCAGATTGCCCAACCGCCCCATGCTGGAGGCCGCAATGTTGCTGGGGCCAGGCGGCGAGTTTGCATTCGTCATGTTGGCATCGGCCACGTCACTGGGCTTGTTCAAGAGCAGCGAAACAGCCGCCACATTGTTGCTGGTGACATTGACCATGATGCTCATTCCATTCTTGTCACGGCTGGCAAAATCATTGCGGAAAGCACTGGACGAAAATCGCCCCGGTCATGGCTATCAGATGGAGCCACCGCCAGAACCTCAAACCGCCCATGTCATCATCGCTGGCTTTGGCCGTGTCGGCACGCTGGTAGCCGACATGTTGAAAGAACAGTCGATCCCCTATGTCGCGCTGGATTTCGATGTTACCAATGTGACGCGCGGCCGCAATGCCGGATATGAAGTCTATTACGGCGATGCTGATAACCTTGCCTTTCTCGAAACCTGCGGCCTGAAAGATGCCAAGGCACTGGCCATCACCATGGACGCGCCGCAACGCGTCGAACAGATTCTGAAGCTGGTGCGGGCCGATCACACGAAACTCAAAATCATCGCCCGCGCCCGCGATGAACGCCACGCACAAAAACTCTATGAAGCAGGCGTCACCGAAGCCGTGCCCGAAACCATTGAGGCAAGTTTGCAACTGGCCGAAGCCATATTGGTAGAAACCGGTGTGCCAATGGGCCTTGCCATTGCAGCAGTTCATGAACGGCGAGATGTGTCGCGGAAATTGCTGGGCAGGCCAGACCGCCGGGCAGA
>JANMEM010000429.1:0-3559 GCA_031376985.1 Hyphomicrobiales bacterium | reverse complement strand
GGACTTCAGCGAAAACGAAGAACGCGCTCATATGCTGGAGGCCATTCGCCTGCATGAAGAGGTGACGGGTGAAAGGCCACGTGGTTTCTATTTGGGTCGTGCCTCCATGAACACGGTAGAGCTTTCGGCATTGGAAGGTGGCTTTGACTATATTTCTGACAGCTATGCCGATGACTTGCCCTATTGGATTGAGGTTGCGGGTAAACCGCAATTGGTCATTCCCTATACGCTTGATACCAACGACATGCGTTTTGCGGCCATTCAGGGCTTCAACTCAGGCGATCAGTTTTTCACCTATCTGAAAGACGCGTTTGATGTGCTTTATGCTGAGGGCAAAGCGGGTAGCCCGAAGATGTTGAACATCGGCCTTCATTGTCGCCTTGTTGGCAGGCCGGGGCGTGCGGCTTCGTTGCAGCGGTTTATTGACTATGTGAAGTCACACGACAAAGTCTGGCTGGCGCGGCGCATTGATATTGCGGAACACTGGATGAAGGCTCATCCGTATCAAGCGCAAAAACTGAGGCCCTCGTTTATGTCGAAAGATGAATTCGTGGGTATGTTCGGTGGTATTTTTGAACACTCGCCGTGGATTGCAGAGCGGGCGTTTGCGATGGAATTGGGAGCGGCACATGATTCAGCCGGTGGCCTGCACAATGCCTTGGCCCGCGTATTTCGGTATGCAACGGAAGTCGAGCGTTTGAATGTTTTGAAAGCCCATCCCGATCTTGCAGGAAAACTGGCAGCAGCAAAACGACTGACACTGGAATCAACGCATGAACAGGCCTCGGCGGGACTTGATGCTTTGACGGATGATGAACGTCAGCGATTCATGACATTAAATCATGCGTATATGGATAAATTTGGTTTTCCGTTTATCATTGCAGTGCGTGGGTTGACGAAAGTGGATATTCTTTCGGCGTTTGAAACGCGGATACAAAATGAGCGTTCATCGGAGTTTGCGACGGCATGCAAGCAAGTGGAGCGGATTGCGATGTTAAGGCTGAAGGATATGTTCTAGGTATTGGGCGGTCAACAAGGTTCCATAAATATTAATTTCGTCATTCCAAACGCGCACGCAGCGCAGCGAAGTAAGCGATTTGGAAACCAGCTATTTCGCCGCAGAGCAAAGAAGCGGGGTTCCAAATCACTCGTTTCGCTTCGCTACACTCATGTTTGGAAGGACGGAAATTTGCACTTGATGAATAATCAAAAGCTCAAGCATATCTGAACACGAACACGATCCACACAATTGAAAGCGCCACAGCTCCCCACAGCGGTGTTCCCACAAGCCCTAGCCACGCCAAAAATATAAAGCATGTTCCGACATGGGACATGAACAGGCGGTCGCCGCGTGTGGTGTCAAGTGTAAATATGCCCTTCCTTGGATTGCCGCCGGGTGAGCGGTATTCCCACAACCCCATGGCGGCAATTGAGCCAAAAATATAAAGGAAGAACGCAATGGTGACCCGGTTCCATGCCATCCAGCTTCCCAGGGGCTGTTGCCACCATTCGCCTGAGAACATTGTGATCTGATCCATGTGAATCTCCTAGACGCGACCGAGGGCGAAGCCCCGCGCGATGTGGTTGCGCACGAAATACACCACGAGCGCACCGGGGATGAGTGTGAGCACACCTGCCGCTGCGAGCAGGCCCAATTCATAGCCAGATGTACTCGCAGTTTTGGTCATCGCGGCGACGATGGGTTTGGCGGCAACCGATGTCAGGTTTTTAGCCAGTAGCATTTCCACCCACGAAAACATGAAGCAAAAGAAGGCCGATACGCCGATGCCTGCTGAAATTGTGGGGATGAAGATGCGAACGAAAAAGCGCGGGAAGGAATAGCCATCGACGTAAGCGGTTTCATCCAGTTCCTTTGGTACGCCGGACATGAAGCCTTCCAAAATCCACACCGCCAGAGGCACGTTGAACAATGTATGTGCCAGAGCCACAGCCCATGGTGTGTCGAACAGGCCCACGGCGGAATAGAGATTGACGAAGGGCAGCACGAAGACGGCGGGTGGTGCCATGCGGTTTGACAGCAGCCAGAAGAACAAATGCTTGTCGCCCAGAAAACGATAGCGCGAGAAAGCATAGGCTGCAGGCAGGGCCGCCAGAATGGAAATCACGGTGTTGATGACAACATAGGTGATGGAGTTGATATAGGCATTGTACCAACTGGGATCGGTGAAGATGGTTCTATAGCTGTCGAGGGTCAGCTTGCGGGGGAAGAACGAAAACTGGGTGGTGTCCAGAATTTCGTTGGTGGTGCGCAAAGACATGCTGACCAGCCAATAGATCGGCAGCATCAGGAATATGATGTAGAGCAGGGGAACAATGTAACGTTTGGACATCAGTTTGTCTCCTCACGCATCATGAGGGTGTAGAACAACCAACTCAGGATCAGGATGATCAGGAAGTAAATCAGCGACATGGCGGCGGCATGGCCCAAATCAAACTGGCCGAGCGCATATTTCACCAAGTCGATGGAGAGGAACGTGGTGGAATTGCCGGGGCCACCGCCTGTCAGCACCACCACTTCCGTGTATATCATGAAACTATCCATGAAGCGGAGCAGAACCGCGATGGTGAGGACGTGTTTCAGTTTTGGCAACTGGATGAAACGGAACACGGCGAGTGGTTTTGCGCCATCAATTTTTGCGGCTTGATAGTAGGCATCAGGAATTGACACAAGGCCTGCATAGCACAGCAGGGTGACGAGAGATGTCCAATGCCAGACGTCCATCAGGATCAAGGTGAACCATGCGGCGCCGGGTTGGCGGGTGTAGTTGTAGTTGATGCCAAGCGCGTTGATGCCACGCCCCAGAAGACCCAGATCGGGCAAGGCCATGATGTTCCACATAGAGCCCACGACGTTCCACGGAATGAGCAGTGGAAGCGCCATGAGGATGAGACAGACTGATACCCATGGTCCTTTTTTCGGCATGCAGAGTGCGATTGCGAGGCCCAGTGGGATTTCTATGGCCAGCACAACAGCGGTAAAGAAAAGGCTGCGGCTGAGGGCCGCGTGAAAACGGTCTGACCTTAGAATATCAGAAAACCAGTTTGGTCCGGCCCAGAAGAATTCATTGTTGCCGAAGGTTTCCTGAATGGAATAGTTGACGACCGTCATCAGGGGAATAAGCGCGTTGAAGGCGACCAGTGCGAAGACTGGCAGTACAAAGAACCATGCCTTGTTGTTTTGAATCTTGTTCATTGGGCGGCCCCCATTTTGTCGCCTGCGAGCCAACTGTTCTCGTAGACATGGGTGTGGTCGGGGTCGAAGGTGATTTTGGCTTTGCCTGTCGGGATGGCGTCACCTTCGGGTACGACGAGTTTCACCACATGGCCTGACGCCAATCTGGTTTCAACAACACGCACGCGACCTATATCGGATACCTTGGTCACGTCTGCCGAGAGTCCGGTTTTGGTGAAGGAAATAAATTCAGGGCGGATGCCAAGTTCGAGTTTGCCGGATTTTGCAGCTTTGGCATTTTCGGCCACAATGGCTTGATCGCCGACAATGGCTTTGCCGCCTTTGACTTCGCAAGGCAGAAAATTC
>JANMEM010000400.1:0-6987 GCA_031376985.1 Hyphomicrobiales bacterium | reverse complement strand
CGCCATAAACGTCAGCGGTGTCGATGAAATTTACGCCGCTGTCCAGACTCGCGTGGAGTGCTGCAATCGACTGGTTATCATCAACCTCGCCCCAGCTTGCGCCAATGGCCCATGCACCAAATCCGATTTCGCTTACTGCTGTGCCTGTTCGTCCAAATTGCCTGAGGTTCATGACTTTTCCAATTGTTGTGTCAAAATCATTTGTCTTGATTTGATCGTCCTTGCAAGGCTTCAGGGATTGACACTGGCATGCAAGCCGGACAAGTCTCGAACCCATGTTTCAAGAGTCATTTCGCATACTTATGCTGTTGTCTTTGTGCGCCACTTCAGGTGCAGCGTGGGCCAAGGACACGTCGAGCATCACGCAATATCCGGTCACGGGCAAAACGGCGCAGGAAGTTTATGCCGACATAAAAGCCCATGCGCCGCGCGTGGCCAGCAATGCGACATTCGCCTTCACCATGATTGCGACGAAAACAGACAAGCGTGAAATGGCAACCGCGAAGAATTGCAAATATTCCAGTTTCAAAACTTCTGCAATTTACAACTTTGTAGTTCCCATGCACTCCAGCCCGAGCGCCCTGCCCGCAAAAACCCGCGGCAAATGGGTGAATTTTGTCGTCTATTTGAAAGCACATGAAGCGGTTCACCGATCATTTTGGCAAAAGTGCTTGTCCGACTATGATATTGAAGCCCTCACACTGGTTGAGAAGACCTGCGCTGTTCTGGATGCAGAAAGAGAAAAGCTCTTCACTTCATTCAAACGCAGTTGCCTGGCGCAGGATGAGGCTTTTGATGTGAAATTCCGGAAGGATGTGTTGAAGGAGCCTTTCCTGGCAGAGGCGCTGAGGACGCGACCCGAACAATCGCGTTGAAAATATTCTTCTTTTCGAATGGTAGATTTTGTGGAACTCTCCCTCTGGGGCAATTGATTTGAGGACGTGTTATGCATAAACTTTCACTTGCCATTTTTTTGACTTGCACCAGTCTGGCGATGCCCTTGTCTCCTGCTTTTGCAAAAGACCCCGCCAACATTGCCTATGTGGATGCAGGCACTGACGTCGAGAAATTAAAAGCAGTTGCAAAACTGTTTCCAAATACGGTGTGGGGACAATTGGCAGCTGCCCGTGTAAAGGTACAGGAAGCGCAACAACCTGTCGTTCCGGCAAATCGGCAAATCAAAGTCGAGAAAAAAATCGTTGCGCCCGAACCTGCTCCAGTCGTGCAACCTGAAACACAGGCGGTCGTAACACCAGAACCTGCCGTCGTCGTGCCAGCACCTGCCGCAGGCACTTTGCGTGTCGCTGCGGACGGCTCAGGCAATTATACGTCAATCGCTGATGCTATTGCGGCAGCCTCATCTGGTGGCCGCATCGAAGTCATGCCCGGCACGTATTCAGGCGGTGCTGTTATCGACAAGCCGGTTGAAATTGTCGGAATGGGCAGCTTTGAGCAAGTGATCTGGCTTGCCACGGGAACCGACGTTGTACATTGGAAGGCAAACGAAGGCTTGATTTCAAATATCACGCTGCATCAAAAAGGTGGATGTGAAAAGACATGCAATGCCATTTATTTCGACAATGGCAGCGCTTTGGTTGAAAACACGGCCCTGACATCTGAAGGTGGTGCATCCGTTGACATTGAAGGCGCAAGATCAAACCCGACGATTACAAAGAGCAATATTTTTGATGCGAAGGAAGGTGGCATTTATCTGGCGAAAGATACCAATGGAACCATTTCCTTCAATGATATCTATAACAACACATTCGCCGGAATTGAAATCAAGGACGGATCGGCTCCGCTGATCAAGGGCAACAATATCCGCAACGGCAAGCAGAGTGGCATTTTCGTAAACACCAATGGTCGCGGCATCATTGAAGACAACAAAATTTTTGAGAACACATATGCGGGAGTGGAAATCAAAGACCGCGCTGAACCTATTGTGCGTAACAACCAGATTTATGCTCAAAAAGAGAGTGGTGTTTATGTCAATACGAAAGGTCGCGGTTCGATCGTCAACAATGATATCTACGGCAACACGAATTCCAATATCGAGGTCACGGAGTTTGCCAATCCCTCGATCCGAAGCAACCGTATATATGATGGAAAAGGCAGCGGAATTTTCATCGACAAGGATGGCCGTGGAGTGTTCGAAGAAAATGAGATCACAAACAATGCGCTGTCTGGAATTGAAATAAGTGCAAACTCGGACCCCGTAATTCGCAACAACACCATCAAGGGCGGCAAACAGGCGGGTATCTTCATCCTCGACAAGGGACGCGGTGTGATTGAAGACAATGTGATCACGGGAAACGCATTTTCCGGAATTGAAGTCAAAAAGCGCGGCAACCCGGTTGCGAAAAACAATCGCATCAACGGCAATCTGGAATATGGGATCTATATCCATGACAACGGTCGCGGCACCTTTACGGACAACGACCTTGCCGAAAACAAGAGTGGGGCCTGGCTCATTGAAAAGACTGCGGGCAAAATCAAACGGAGCGGAAACCGCGAGTGAAACTCCAGAACCGTCGTTCCAAACGCGCACTTAGCCCAGCGAAGCAAGCGATTTGGAATGACGGCTGTTTTGAGTTCACAAAATGAATCCTCCCGGACCCCTTCCCCATATGCCGTGAATATGTGATCATGGTCGCTCTAGGGATATCCCCAAGAGGTTTTCATGCGTCGGCTGTTTTTTGCCCTTTTGTTTTCGGCGGTGTTTCTCAACGCGGCTTGGGCTGACAAGCGCGTGGCCTTGGTCATTGGCAACAGCAAATACGAAAACGTAACCCCACTCACAAACCCTGCCAACGATGCCGTCCTCATGGAGGCAGCCCTCAAAGATGCGGGATTTGATGTGACACTGCTCAAAGACCTTGATCAAAAAGGCATGAAGCAGGCCATGTTGAATTTTGGCCGAAAGCTGAAACAAGGGGCCGATGCCAGCATGTTTTTCTATGCTGGGCATGGCATTGAAGTGGACGGCAAGAACTATCTGGTGCCGGTGGATTCCAATACCGAAAACAAGGAAGAAGCCGACATTCAAAACATCGAGGTCAACGATTTTCTGGCCTTGATGGAAAACTCAGGCGTGCCGCTGAACATTGTTGTGTTGGATGCCTGCCGCAATAACCCGTTTCGCTCCATGCGGTCGGTGGGTGGTGGCTTGGCTCCGGTGTTGGCGCCTGCTGGCACCTATGTGGCCTATTCAACTGCCGCGGGCTCGGTTGCGGCTGATGGTGCTGGCGCCAATAGTCCTTTTACCGAATCCCTGGCTGAAAGCCTTCGCGTGCCGGGTCTGACACTTGAAGGTGTGTTCAAGAAAACCCGTTCAAAAGTGCGTTCCCTGACCAATGGTGCGCAAGTGCCATTTGACAGTTCGGCCATCGAAGGCGACTTCTATTTCATCAATGCGCCGCCGCCACCGGTGGTCATTGCCGCCCCTCTGCCGCCACCAGTTGTCGTTGCGCCGCCACCTGTTGTGGCGATACCCGAACCTGCTGTGGCAGATGATGGCAAGGAGGCTTATGCAGCGGCTGGCAATGATCCGATCATGCTGCAAATCGTCGCCAATGCTTACAAGGAAACGATTTGGGGTCAGCTTGCCGAAATCAGGTTGCGGTCCTTGGAGGCGCAAGTCGCTGTGGCGGCACCCACCCCGGTGCCTGAAGTTGTTCCTGAACCGGTTGCGCCTGCGGCCCAGCTTGCGGCCCCTCCCGCCGAACGTGCTACGACAGATGATGGCATTATAGTCGCTGCCGACGGCACCGGTGATTATACCAGCATCGCCGATGCGGTAGCTGCTGCCAATGATGGTGACAAAATCAGTGTTGCGGCGGGTGAATACAGCGGCGGCGTCGTGGTGACGAAAGCCATTGAGATCACCGGGCCGGACGATGCAACAAAGGTTGTATGGACCGCCACAGGTGTTCACGTTATCAATTGGCAAGCCAAAGGCGGCAAGATTGCCAATATGACCCTGCATCAGACCGGAGGCTGTGAGACCGTTTGCAGTGCCGTCTTTATCGACAACGCATCGCCGCAGGTTGAAAACAATTTTGCAACGTCAGACGCAGGAAGCGCCATTGTCGTCACTGGCCCCACGGCGCGACCTGATATTGTCAACAACACCATATCCAAATCGAAAGAGTCAGGCATTTACCTCGACGTGCAAGGCGGAGGAACGATTACCGGCAATGACATTTTCGACAATGGATTGGCTGGCATTGAAATCGCCAGCGGTGCTGATCCCTTGGTGAAAAACAACTCTATTCACGACGGGCGTTCGGGCGGCATGTTGGTGGGTGTCGGTGGTTTGGGAACCATCGAAAACAACGACATTTACAACAATACGCTGTCAGGAATTGAAACGACAACCAAAGGCAAGGTTGTAGTTCGCAGCAACAAGATTTATAAAAACAAACAGGCGGGCCTGTTCGTCCAATCTTCCGACGAAGGTATTTTCAACAACAATGAGATCAAAAGCAACGTGTTTTCCGGGGTCGAAATCACAGGCGGCGGCCAACCTGTTTTTGACCACAATACCATCAGCGAAAACGTTGAAAACGGCTTCTACATCCACGGTGGTGCCGGCGGCACCCTGACAAGCAATGATGTGTCCGGAAACCTGAAAGGCCCCTATTTTATCGACAAGGACGCTGGCAAATTAAAGCGCAGCGGCAATAAGGAATAAGCCTCAGTCCAGCACCCGCCGGACTGCACCTTTTGCCGCTGACGTGGTCATCGCCGCATAGGCTTTGAGCGCGTTGGTGACGTTGCGCTTGCGCTTTTCGACAGGCTTGAAGCCGATGGCAGCTTGCGCCTTGCGACGGGTGGCGATCACAGCGTCGTCCACGCGCAGCGAAATCGTGCGGTTTGGAATGTCGATGTCGATCATGTCACCGGTTTGCACCAATGCGATCAAGCCGCCCTCTGCTGCCTCGGGTGACACATGGCCGATGGACAAGCCGCTGGTGCCGCCGGAGAAACGGCCATCGGTCAACAGCGCGCAGGCTTTGCCCAAGCCTTTCGATTTGATGTAGCTGGTGGGGTAGAGCATTTCCTGCATGCCGGGCCCGCCAATGGGGCCTTCGTAGCGGATGACCACCACATCACCCGCCTTCACTTCACTGTTAAGAATGCCAAGCACTGCCGAGTCCTGTGACTCGAACACAATTGCCGGGCCGGAAAATTTGAGAATGCTCTCATCGACGCCCGCCGTTTTCACGATGCAGCCTTGCAATGCGATGTTGCCCGACAATACTGCCAAGCCGCCGTCCTTGGAGAACGGGGTTTCTGCCGAGCGGATGACGCCCGCAACACGGTCCGTGTCCAGATCATCCCAACGCCGCGATTGCGAAAACGCCGTCTGCGTGGGAACGCCGCCCGGAGCCGCCAGATAGAAGTCGCGCACGGACTTTGAATTGGTGCGCGTGATATCCCAATGGTTGATGGCAGCGCCCAGCGTTGACGAATGCACCGTGGGCAAGTCGGCGTTCAGCAGCCCGGCCTTTTCCAGCTGGCCGAGAATGGACATGATGCCCCCTGCCCGGTGCACGTCTTCCATGTGCACGTCGGACTTGGCGGGGGCCACCTTGCACAACACGGGAACCCGTCGCGACAGCCGGTCGATATCGGCCATGGTGAAATCGATGCCGCCTTCATGGGCCGCCGCCAGAATGTGCAGCACCGTGTTGGTGGAGCCGCCCATGGCAATGTCGAGGGTCATGGCATTTTCAAACGCGCCGAAGCTTGCCACATTGCGCGGCAAAACGGATGCGTCGTCCTGCTCATACCAGCGCCGCGCAATGTCAACGATCAAATGCCCCGCCTCGAGGAACAGCCGCTTCCGGTCCGCATGGGTGGCAAGGGTCGAGCCATTGCCAGGCAGCGACAGGCCCAGAGCCTCGGTCAGGCAGTTCATGGAATTGGCTGTGAACATGCCGGAGCATGAGCCGCAGGTGGGGCAAGCCGAACGTTCGATCTTATCGACTTCTTCGTCGGAATATTTGTCATCGGCCGCGGCCACCATGGCGTCCACCAGGTCCAGCGCCACTTTTTTTCCAGCGGGTGCGATATATTTGCCAGCCTCCATAGGCCCGCCCGACACAAACACCGTGGGAATGTTCAGGCGCATCGACGCCATCAACATGCCAGGCGTAATCTTGTCGCAATTGGAAATGCAGACCATGGCATCGGCGCAATGGCCGTTGACCATATATTCCACCGAGTCCGCGATGATCTCGCGTGACGGCAGCGAATACAACATGCCGTCATGGCCCATGGCAATGCCGTCATCGAGTGCTATGGTATTGAACTCCTTGGCAATGCCCCCCGCCGCCTCAATCTCCCGCGCCACCATCTGGCCGAGGTCCTTCAGGTGCACATGCCCCGGCACAAATTGCGTGAAGGAATTCACGACAGCAATGATCGGCTTGCCAAAATCCCCATCCGTCATCCCCGTAGCCCGCCAAAGCGCGCGCGCCCCCGCCATGTTACGGCCGTGGGTGGTGGTGCGGGAACGATATGCGGGCATGGGGGAAATCCTGTGTGACGTTTGGAGAGGCGTTTAACACCTCACGGCCTTGAAAAGGAAGAGGCGTTGCCATGCCGCAGGCGCGGCCTATAGTGCCCGCAAACGATGGGAGAACGCTGATGTATACGAAGCAAGCCCTGCACGAACTGGGCGTCAAGCCCAACGCCATATCGCAAGCGCAAAAGCGCCAGCTTGATGAGCAAGGTTACTTCATCGTCGAGAATGTGTTGTCGCCATCAGAAGTGCAAACCATACGCGATGCCTTCGAGCGCATCCACGCCGAAGAGGCGGGACATGGCGGGCATGAGGTGCATGTGGAGCCGGGGGCACGGCGTCTCTCCAACATCTTCAACAAGTCCGACGCCTTTGATGTGTGCCTGAACATTCCGGAAGTGTTGGCGGCAGCGCATTACATGTTGGGCGAAATCAAGGTGCATGGAGCGAACCTGCGC